>CAYLWK010000212.1:0-3066 GCA_964387255.1 uncultured Oligoflexia bacterium | reverse complement strand
TACGAGGAAAACGGTAGATAAATGTAGAGCCTGACAGGTCACTTTTTTAAGAGGGGTAGAGAATCTGATTCTGCACGGATAGGAATCAGCACCAAAAGTATGAGTCATAGAAGCTCTTTTCGTCTTTCTTTGAAATGATGTTTTTTTCTGAACTCTTTTGAAAGTTCAATGGTTCATACGGATTGACTCAATCTAATTAGAACACCGAGTCATATCAAAGTCTTTGGGTAAATCAAAACCAAAACATTTTATTTGATTGATGGACGCTTTTCATCCCCCGTGTTTAGGGTTAGAGCTAAAGTCTATGAGATTTATCAATGAATCTGATTGTGTCAGTCGTAGATCGATTATCTTGCTTATTTTTTATCTAGCCTCAGCCTACGCGCTAGCGAGAACTTCAGTGATTCGACACGGAGTTGATATCGCCATTTATTTTCTCGTTTTTTGTTTCGGAATAAAAACATCGTTAAATTGGCTTTCTTATCGCCCTGCTAAAAAGGTCAATGGTTGGATCTGGGGATTGATCCTAGTTTTAGCTCTAGAGCTTTTTAGATTTTGTGATGTTAAGGGGATTGCTTATCATCAAGGTGTATTAAATGAGGGATTTCAGTATTATGGGTGGTCGTTTTTATTTATCATTGGGATGCTTCCCTTCTTTACAAAAGTTATTCGGCAAGCGAGTGCAATTGGACTGTCTTTTTTCCTAATACAAGCTTTTGTATGGATCCCGCTTGTTTCACCAGAGCCAAAAATCGATGTTTTTTATTTTCTAAGAGACTCGATAGCATCGCTTGTACAAGGAATTAATCCTTATGAAGTGATTTATCCTAATATTTATGGAAACACCCCTTGGTACCCAAATGGAGTTGCCGATGCTTATCCTTATGCTCCAATGACACTTTTATTTAATTTGACGGCTCTCTTCTGGGGAGACCCTCGGTGGGGTCTGATCCTTTGTCACGGGTTTGTTGCTTTTTTTATTTTTCTCACTGCTTTACGAGGAAGCTTGAGGTGGCTAGAGGCAGCGGTTTTGGGGTTGATGATGCTAGTTATCCCACAGATTCGTTTGATCATTGAGCAGGCCTGGGTTGAGCCTAGCCTTTGTTTAGCGCTGAGTCTTTTTTCTTACGCTTTGGTTTGCAAAAATAAAAGAGTAGCTCTTTGGATGGGAAGTTTCGCCTTGGCGTTAAAGCAAACCATGATCAGTATGATTCCGTTTATCGTGCCTCTTTTTGGAAGACTTAGTTTTAAACGACTCATCATTTTGGGGTCTCTACCTGCCATTTCATACTTCATCTTTTTCATCTGGAGCCCGAGTGACTTTATCTATGATGTTTTTTTATTTCATAAAGAAACGCCATTTCGTCCAGATGGAAGAACGCTCTATGCAGCCTATCACCACTTGATTCATCCAATTGAGTCAGTTCCAGGTTGGAGTTCTCTTCTTATGATGGTGCTTGCTGGTGCTTTGGGTTGGAAGTACATTCGAAAGAATCAGACAAAATTTGAAACCTTTAATCCTTCTGTCATTTCTTTTTTCTGGTTCGCTTATGCGACTGGATACTTGGGAATCATGTTGTTAAGTAAACACGCTTTTACAAATTACTTTTATCTTCATCAATTCCTTTTGCTTCAAGCAATCGTTTGGTCTCGCATTAATGATGAAAAAAAATGGATCGATTAATTTTTTTAGATTGAACAATTCAATTTTTTTGACATGACAGAAAATAATCGACTTGCTCAGCGCAACTAGTGTTTTGACTGAGCGAGGTTTTTTGCATCTTTTAGAATTCTACTCCAATTTTTTGAGTGATAGACTCCTTTTCGATAAAGAAAATAACTTAAGGTAGTGACCACCACATCCATTCCGTATTTCCAGATGTTCACATGGCAGTCTTCGTCACCATAGTGAGTCGGAATAGGGATCTCCTTGATTCTTAAGTTTTCTTCAATAAAGAGAATAATAATTTCAGTGTCAAAATGATAGTCTGACGAGAGCGATTCAAAGTTAAGTTTTTTCAGAGCTTCAGTGGAATAGACGCGATATCCTGAGTGATATTCTGTGAGGCTAGCTCCAGTGAGTCGATTTTGAAGCCCCGTTAAAAAGCGATTTCCCAAATATCGAATCCAAGGCATGCCTCCTTTTAAGGGATCGCCTGCAATTCGAGATCCAAAGATCATGTCAGCCTCACCTTGAAGGATCGGATTCAAAAGATTTTCAAGGTACTCAGGAGCATATTGGGCATCTCCGTGGAGCATTGCCACTGCGTCATAGCCTTTTTCAATCGCACGTTGATAGGCGAGTTTCTGTGACCCCCCATACCCTAGATTGGTTTTGTTACGAATGACTTCGATATTTTTTTGATTTTGAGTTTCTTTATAATCAAGTGCTAGCAAAGATGTTTCGTCGGTGCTTGCATTGTCGACAATGAGGATTTCTTTGACATCCTCAGAAATTTTTCTAGGGATTCGATCAAGAACCCGTGTGATCGTCGATGCAGCATTATAAGCAGGAATGTAGATCAATGTGTTTTTCATTTTTCAGGTTTATCCTATCAAGCGAATCACAACCAGTCTAAGTTGATTAAAATAGTTTTTTCTAATTGAAATCCTAAATCAATAAAACAGATTGGTTAAGTTAATTCGTGTTCAAAATGCCCTCTTGCTTAATTCTTTCCCACTAAAAAGTAGATTCATTTATTTGGTTATGCTACTTGGTCTTTAAATTTACTGGATCTGGCCCGATTGCTTGGTACGACGGGTGATTGAGAACGATTGATCTTTCATGATTTAAGGAGAGGTGTCCGAGTGGTTGAAGGAGCCCGCTTGGAAAGCGTGTATACAGGGAAACTTGTATCGAGGGTTCGAATCCCTCTCTCTCCGCCACTATTTTGGGCTCTTCTCCATCAACAGGGTCAATAGATTTACTAAGCGCATAAAACCTTTACCCTAAGTCTGTAGTTTTGAAAATTCCTAAAACCATACGATCTTCTAGAGATGACCTCCATCTTGTTGTGAAGACCTTCTGTGATGGAGTTTGTTTTCCTAAATCTCCACATCCGTACA
>CAYLWK010000211.1:0-5083 GCA_964387255.1 uncultured Oligoflexia bacterium | reverse complement strand
TCTTCAACTCGTCGGTCAAACGCAAGGCGTGGTTCAAGCGGGCAGTGAAATAGATCGAGATAGTGTTTTCCTAGCTCGACGAAATCAACTGGCTCACGGCGTCTTTGTTTTAGTCAGAGCTGGAAAGCTGGTGGGTGTAAAACACTACGAACTTCAGAATTTTGATGAATCTATGGATGAAGATGAAGCCTATCTAAATCTTCTGTCGCAGCACTATTTAAATCAAAATGAAATGGAGTCAAAACCAGGCCATTCTCCTACGTCACCACCCGTCGAAGTCTTATTGCCTCAAATTCCGAAAGCTTATGAGGCCTTAGAAAAAACAATTTCAATCACATTTAAAGAGCCGGAAGATAAAGAAGATGAACGACTGATTGAAGTTGCTAAATCAAACGCCTTTCATGCACTCGAGCGGTTAGAAAAACGAGCACAAGGACATGGAATGAAGGCAGTAGAGGAGGTTGCTAAAAAATTGCACCTCGCGCGCCTTCCTCAGAGAATTGAATGTTATGATATTTCTAATTTTCAGGGAGAAGACTCTGTTGCATCAAGGGTGGTGTTTATTGAGGGGGCTCCTGATAAAAATCTCTACCGGCGTTATAAAATCAAGAGCGTCAGTGGGCAAAACGATTTTGCCATGATGAAAGAAGTGTTGGGGCGCCGGTTCTCAAATCAAAAAGAAGAGCTTCCTGATTTAGTGGTTGTTGATGGCGGTAAAGGGCAACTCTCTCAGGCTACGGCCATTTTAGAGGAGTTGAATGTTCAAGGAGTTGAGGTTTGTGGGCTTGCAAAAGCACGGACCGAGCGAGCGTTTCAAGAAAAAGAAGTTGAAGCCTCAATGGAGCGAATCTTCATTCCTAACCGAAAAAATCCAATACAGTTACTTCCGCACTCAAGAGCCTATCGATTATTGGTTCACATACGAGATGAAGCGCATCGGTTTGCAGTGAGCTACCATCGCCATGTTCGAAAGAAACGTTTGATGAACTAAATTTAAACGATGAATCGAGTTCAACGCGGCTCTTTTTGATTTGGAGGCGACCTTTACCAGCTCTGAATTCCTTGAATGAGCAAAATTGCAACTGCAATAGGAGCAATCACTCTCATAGTCCATAAGAGCCCCAGTGCTGGCAGTTGAGTTTCTTTCTTATGACCCAAGATGCTTTGAATGGCTTTGGGTCCTAATATCCAGCCAAGATAAAGGGCGATCGACATTCCTCCAAAAGGAAGAAAAAATGTAGAGGTAATTTTCTCGAGAAAATCAAAAACGGTAAATTTACTAAAGAGCTTGAAATCAGCAAGCACATTGAAGCTCAATACCGAAAAGATTCCTAAAATATAAGCAGCTAAGCCAGTGAAGAGAGATGCTTTTTTTCTTCCAATTCCATGTCGATCCACCAGGTAAGTCACAACCGACTCAAGAAGTGAGATGGAGGATGTCAAGGCTGCAAATGCAATCAATAAGAAAAACGCTATTGCTACGATATACCCACCCGTCATTTTTGAAAATAATACAGGAAGGGTCTGGAAAATAAGTGTCGGACCTTTGGCAGGTTCAAGCTGGTACGTAAACACGACTGAAAAAACAACGATCCCCGCAAGGAGGGCAATGAGTGTGTCCATCAAAGCCACGCTCACCGCCGTTTTGATCAGATTTTCGTTTTTGTTCAGATAAGAGCCATAGGTAATCATCACCCCAAGTCCGATACTGAGGCTAAAAAATGCTTGTCCCACTCCCTCTAAAAGAACTTTTGGGGTGACTAGATCCCAATTAGGGGAAAAAAGGAATGAGAGTGCTTCTCCGAAGCCCTCGAGAAAAAAACCTCGAATCAATAAAAGGCCTAAGAGGATGAAAAGTGACGGCATTAGAATTCGGTTCCACCGTTCAATTCCATTTTGAATTCCTCCAATCACGATACTGACCGTTCCAAACATAAAAAGAAGGTGGAAAAGCGATTGTCGAATCGGGTCTCGAAATAAAGAACTCAAATACCCTTCAATCTCTTGATCTGATTTTGAATGGAATTCGCCTAAGATTGAGCGAACCTCAAAATCCAGTACCCATCCGCCTACGACCGAGTAAAATGATAAAATCAAAAACGCGGCAAAGATGCCCATAAAACCAATGCCACGCCAAGGAGTGCCCTTACGGTGGGTGACCTCGAAAGCCTCGACGGCATCTTTTTGAGATTTTTGTCCAATGTAAAGCTCTGCGACTAAGATCGGCAGACCTACGGCAAGCACGCAAATCAGATAAATTAAAACAAATGCTCCCCCGCCATTGGTTCCAGCCATGTAGGGAAATTTCCAAATGTTTCCAAGACCGATGGCAGATCCAGTGGCTGCTAAAACAAATGCAATTCTTCCGCTCCAATGGGCACGGGTAGTTTTTGGGTTCATCATGTCTCAGTTCCCTCTCTTCATTGACTTATCGCTCGTGTCTATTAACTGCGGAAAGTAGAACGACACTCTCCTTTAATTTCCAATCCAAACCCCTCTTATAAAGGGGTTGGAGACAGATGGCAACACAGAGCTTGGGCGTAAATGCAGCAAGCCTCAGTTTCTGGGCAATATTTTCTTGTTTAGCAAATCCCATAAATGCCGAAACGGTTTATGAGGGCTGAAGATGCAAAACAAAAGAGAACTCTTCATGACTGAATCCACCGAGCAAGATCAAACAAAGCTCAGTGATAAAGAGAAAAAAACCGCTTCAAGAGATGCTGCGGTGCGAAAATACAGTTTGTGTCCAATCTGTAGTTCTCGGCTTCATTTCTCCTACCAGACGGACTTTGGGATGAACACCACTCACGAGACGGTGAAATGTCCTGAGTGTGCCATCCGAATTCGTCGAGTGCTCCACCGACTTCAATGATATTTTTTCTGCTCATTTTGCGATACTGTGCGGTCCATGAAGATGACGCAGGGGCATCCCTTACATCGCTGGAAAAAACTCCTCGGTCCCAAGGCGATTGTCATGGGATCCAGAAAAGCCAAAATTTCACTGCCCCTCCAAGACCCTGAGCCCACTGATCCGACGAGAGCTCCCATCAGTCAGCCTCAAAACAAGGACCTTGAACTTTCTAGGGAACCACCTTCAGAAAAAACGTTCAAGGGAGTGCATGTGGTCTTACCGCGAAAATATGATCTTCAAAGTCAAGAATTAGGCCTTTTAAAAAAGATGATGGATGCCATTGAGATGAAGGCAGGAGATTGGAAGTGGATAGAGATTTCAGAATCTCAAAACCTTCAGTTGCCAGCGGAGGGTTGTCTTTTTTTCGGATGTAAGGGGGAAACCCACTCACGCTGGAGTGCGCCTGCATTAGAAGCGATTGTTTCAAATCCAGGTCTTAAGCGCGAGGTGTGGTTCATGCTCAAGGCGTTTCGAAATCATTTGAATCGTCAGCTTCAGTCAAAAATTGCAGGAGCTCAGAATGAAACAAGTTAAACTAAGTTTCAAATTGATACTCATGGCGGCATTTTTTTATGGGAGCGTTACGGGAGCAGAGGTCAAAGAAGTCTCCGATCCAAAAACGATTCAAAAAACATCGCAAAGCTCGTCAGAACCCAAACTTTTACTAGCTAGAATTGAAGGCACGATCAATCCAGCCTCCTCAGATTATTTAAAGCAATCGATCCATCAAGCAACTCAGATGCAAGCCGAGATTGTTCTATTAGAGCTCGATACGCCTGGAGGATTGGTTCAAAGCGTGCGAGAGATGACACAAGCGATTGATGAGTCTAAGGTTCCGGTGGTTGTGTATGTGACTCCAGCTGGAGCGGCAGCCACCTCGGCGGGAGCTCTTTTGACCATCGGTTCTCATTACGGAGTCATGGCTCCTGGAACGAATATCGGTGCTGCACATCCAGTCAGCACGCAAGGGAAAGAAGTCAAAGGAGCTGCTGGAGAGAAAGCGGTTCAGGATGTTTCTGCAATGGCTCGAAGCCTTGCCAAACTCAGAGGGAAGAACGTGGAACTCGCTGAAAAGGTGGTCTCTGAAAGTGCGAGTTTTACTGCTGAGGAGGCTTTGGAAAATCATCTCATTGATCAAATTGCCTCCACGCGATCAGAGCTTTTGCGTCAACTCCATGGAAAAATTCTTAAAACTAAGTCAGGTGAACAGTCAATTCGAACCTTGGGAGTCATCGTGACTCGTTCTGAAATGTCGCTAGGGCAAACGCTCCTTCATTTTCTAGCCCATCCGAATGTGGCAGCAATTTTGATCACCCTTGGAATGATCTTAATCTACATGGAGATCTCAAATCCCGGACTCACGATCGCTGGAATTGCTGGCGCACTTTGCTTATTGATCGCATTCACGGCTTTTCAAGTTTTACCGATGCACACTGCTGGGATGGTTTTACTTTTTTTGGGACTCGCACTCATGGTTGCGGAGCCGTTTATTCCATCAGGTGGAATCTTGGCTGGAGGAGGCGTGATTGCTTTCGTTCTAGGACTCCTTTGGGCCTTTGATTCTGAGCAATCAAACTTACGAGTGAGTGATGCAGTTTTGATTGGGTCTGCTATCGGGTTGGGGTTCACGGCATTGATTGTGGGTTGGTCTGCGGGAAGAATGAAGCGCTTGTCTCGAGAATTATTTCAGCGTATCGGTGGCGGTTCCAAGCTTGGAGGATTGCAAGGATATGAAGCGACTCTGGTGAGCGTGGGAGAAAAATCTCACGAAGGTAAAGCCAAGGTTCGAGGTGAGTTATGGACGGTTGTGAGTGAGGATCCTCTCTCCGTGGGGGATCAAGTAAAGGTGATTTCCATCAAAGGGTTGAAGTTGAAAGTTGTCCGAATTCAGTCGCAGAAGAAAGATTGAACTGAAGAAAACGATGGATATTTTAGGAATGAATGAGTGAATGAAATAAGCCACTGAGAGTCTTATTAGAAGATTTCGGTGCTAAGAAACGAGGTATGAGATGTTTACAAGTGTTGGATTTATAGTTTTTCTAATCGTTGCGTTTTTAGCGTCTTCGATTCGAATTTTGAATGAATTTGAACGTGGGGTTGTCTTTCGACTGGGAAGAGCGATTGGAGCCAAGGGCCCTGGTTTGATCCTGTTGATTCCCATCATTGATAAAA
>CAYLWK010000210.1:0-4586 GCA_964387255.1 uncultured Oligoflexia bacterium | reverse complement strand
TCCTGGGAATGCCCAGCGGTTATGACAAGTACCCCAACGAGATCTCAGGTGGCATGAAAAAAAGAGTCGGTCTTGCGCGTGCGATCATCCGTAAACCTTCCATCTTACTTTATGACGAGCCTACTACAGGATTAGATCCAATCACTCGGACCACCGTGGATGATTTAATATCAACTCTCAAACAACGGCTAAAGACGACCTCCATTGTGATTAGCCATGATATCCCAGCAGCACTCTTGCTTGCGGATCAGATCGTTTTTCTTTTTGGAGGGGGCGTTGCATACAATGGACCTGCGCATCAACTTAAAGAGTCTCAACATGAGGCGATTCAAGGTTTTTTAAAAGCTGAAAGTAGGACAGTGGAAGCCCTTTCCAGTTAACCCGCATTCCGATAGAGTACTATGTATGGGGAACTTAAAGGATCAATGGATGGTTCGAACGGCTGATCATGTGATCGCAGGACCTTTCACCACCCAGGAAATTGAAGACCTTGCAAAACAGAGAGCCCTACTTGCGGATGATGAGGTTTGCCGTGCTAATGCCTATTGGTTTTATCTTCATGATTATGAAGAAGTAAAAAAACAGCTTGGGTTTCAGTTTCGCCTAGCATCGTTGGATGACCCTCATGAAGAAATCACCCAAACCGAGTCTTCTGAGGGAGAAACACAAACCTTTATCGAAGCACCGATGCTTTCAGACACATCGGATGAAGTCTCCACACCTGAGCTTGATTTAGAACTCGATGAACCCACTGTTGGAATGGAAGAAGGGGTTATGGAGAATCGAGCTTTTCGAAAAATTCAAAAACCTCAGACCATGGTAAGAAAATATCAGCCGGTTCACCGCCCGCACGCTTCTGGAGATTTCCCACAAAAATCACATAAATTTGAACGATCAACTTTTTATACGGCCGTGATTCTCATCTTAGTTGGACTCATTGGGTTTTCGCTTTTTGCCGTGTTGCGCCTTTTGAACAAATAAACGTTTAGCACTGGATTGATGGCGTGGGTCGACGAGATAGAGGTCATGAATCAGTTCCGGGTTCCCTTCATTGAGCTTTTTAAGGATCTGATATTTACGATGATGGAGCTCAGCACGCCAAACAGGGTGGTGCACTTCTACCCAAAGCACTCCATTTTTCATTGTGGCAGCTTTGGTGTGCCTGGCAATGGTTTTCCCTACACACGCCTCCCAACGACCCATGGCTTGAGCCTCTTGGAGTCGCTTGGCGTACTCCGGATGGCTTTTTTTTGCTTTTTCTAAAACCTCACGAAGTGTTAAAAATCGAGTCTTTTCTTTCATAGTGAATCCACAAACCTAGAATCCTTATTTTTTTTATACCGGAGTTTTGATAGGCAATGAAGGTGAAATGGCGTTTATATCCTATTTTTTTGATCACCTTTTCGGTCTTCCTCACTCAGTGTGGGTACACCCTGAGGCGCTCGGGCTCACCGGTCTTAGAAGAAATGGGGATCAAAACGGTGTATATTCGGCCCATCCAAAATCAAACGCTTGTGACGGGTGCTGAAAACATGATGTACAACGCTTTAGTGCGACGAATCAGTGCTCAAAAGTTTGTTCGACTCACAGACAATAAAGCTCAGGCTGACGCTGTGATTGTGGGTGAGATTTCTGAAGCGAACTACACTCCCAGCCAATCGACCACAGCGGATCTGATTGAGCCTGCAGGGGAAGCATTAAACACAACTCGAATTGTAGCGACCCATTATCGTGCGGTCCTAAATGTTTCGATTGGATTGTATCGATATTCCCCTAAACGAGGCATCTCTGATTCTCCTTTGGTGACCAATCAATTTAGACGAAGCCAGCAATTCATTGCCAATAACTACATTGGTGTTTTAGGGACCACTTCGGCTATTTTAAATGAAAGTGGATTTCGGCGGTCACTGGATGACTTAGTCGATGAGATTGCAACTGATTTTAACGAATCAATGCTAGGTTTTTTTTAACTTAAAGCTTTTAATGCGTGAGGATGACCCAAGATTATGCCGATTCTAGAGGCAAAGCAAATTCAAGCGGAACTTAAACGTCAGAAAGTTTGGCCTGTTTATTGTTTTTATGGTCCAGAGGCCATGAAGCGACGTGAGTTGATGAAGCGCATTCATCAGCAGCTTAATCCAAACTCCATGAATCGCTATCGATTTGAGGCAAGTGATGTCACACCTGAGTCCATCGTGGACCAAGTAAACTCTTTGTCGTTGATTGCTGGATGTCAATGGATTGAGGTCCACGGTGCCGAACAGTGGAAAGAAGCCTCTGCTTTAGAAACTTTGATGGGACCGGCTCAGTCTGCTGATCATTTGGATTCTATTTTAATTCTAGTGGCTAAAGACTTAGACAAACGTAAACGTTTCTCAAAGATTCTTTTGGAGCGCGCAGCTGTCGTACCTTGTGAAGCCATTGCTGACCACGAAAAAGAGGCTTGGATCCAGTACCTTGCCTCACGACGAAACCAAACCCTCCCTGCTTCACAAGTTTTGGACTTAGCTTCTCGAGATCCCTGGTCTTTAGAAATCATCGATCAAGAGCTTGAAAAACTCTCCCTTTTTGATCATAAAGGCTCTATTGCAGACCTCTCTGAATCGTTTGACCCACAAGAATGGATTCATTGGTTTTTAACGAAAAAAAAACAAGCCTGCTTGAGTACACTCAATGCGTTTGTGAGAGACCCTGAAGCAGCACTCCCCTTCTTAGGGCTTTTAAGTTGGAATTTAAAACAACTGCTTCTCATGCAGTCAGACCCAAAAGCCAAAATCAGTCGCTTTGCTAAGAAAAAACTAGAGGGATCCCTTCGTGATTGGCCCGTAACTCGATTACAAGCCACACAGCGTTGTTTACTAGAGCTTGATCGTTCCCTGAAGCAAGACCGGATCGATCCTCTCGGCGCATGGTCAAGCTTTCTTCACCAAGTCCTCTAATTCGAGACTCGCTTAACTAATCAACGTTGAAGTAGTTCTCATACGCATTTTCATCGAGTCCTTCTAGTTCAGAAAGAAATGGCTTTGTTGGGCCTTTGGGAGCCGCTTTAAATTTTTCTTTCATGACTTCTGCATCGATCATTTGGACATCATCGACTTTTTTTAAACGAACTTTGGCATAGAGTTTAGGATCATTTTCTTTGATGTCTTCTAAGGTGGTTTTGATCGCTTTTTGTTCCAATGCTTTTACTTTTTTCTCCGCTTGTTCAGAAGCAAGATCTTGTTTTTTAAGCGCTTCAGCTTTTTGAACAGAATCTTTATGAATCTTAACAACCTCTAACTTTGTCGTTTTACGAAGCTTGATGCTCTTGGGTCGAAAATCGACTTCTTTTCCTCCAGGTGTTTTGCCAATAGTGCTTTTTTCTTTGGCTTCTTTCACCACATCAGCCGTAAATCCATTTTTCACCTCCACAGGAGGAGCTTGGGGGGTTTTCGGTTGAAGTTTCACTTTCCCTCGAATCACAGACACTCGAGTGCCCCCTTCAGACACCACATCAGAAACATAAAAGTCGGTGCCTCTCACACCCATCGTGGCTGAGCGAGTTCGAATGCGTAGTTTTTTTCGAGGTCCTTTTTTTGAAATCACAGATCGAATTTTTCCGTACTTCAGATTGATCTGAGGCTGAGCAACCTCCGCATTCTGACTGTTTTGATTCCAATCCACTTGATAAGAAGACCCAGGACCCACATTAATCTGATCCCCGTTATCAAAGACAACTTTTGCTTTGGAGTTTGGGGCTGTCCGAATGATATTGCCTTTTTGGATTTCATCGCCGATTTTTGCTTTTTTCAATTTGAAATACTTTCCTTCAAACTTCACTTTTCCAGGGCGAAGACTTGAGCTTGGGTCCGTAAAAATCTCAACACTTCCATTAATACGTGTGATCGTGCCTGCTTGCTGTGCGAGCACCGTCGAAACCATCACCACAGAAGAAACTAAAAACAAAACTAAAACTCGTTGGTAAACAAAAATAACACGACGCATCTCAAAACCCCTTGATCGAATAGAATTAAAAACTGGTTCATAGTTTAAAAAAAAAACACACTTGAGGATAGCAAAAATTCTTTTTTCCCAGCGTTGGCTGGTTTGACTCGGCATTTCTTTCTCCAGGTATCTCCTGATGATAGCTTGCTAAGTTTAGAGCAAACTCATAAAACTTAGGTCGCGAAATTAAGATGCGAAAGAGAGTCAATCCCATGGTCCCAAAAAAAATCCAAACGAGCCATCATGTGCAGGCCACGTCGGAGTGTAACGCAACACAGAGGAAAGATTTTAGAAACGTTTTTAAGAGCAAAAAACAATCTCTCAAAAAGTGGAAGTTTCTATCCGTTGGATTGTTTCTTTTAAATCTTTCAGGGTCCTTCGACGCGTACGCTCAAAGCCCCTCAGAACCAAGGATTTCAAATCCGTCGTCATTTGATTACCCAGAACTCATGGTAACTCCACTTGCTTCAAAGCGAATCGAAATGGAGGCAGAGGAAGAATCCGATCGTCAATGGACAGGATGGTTGGCCCACATGGTGCCAGCCGCGGCGTGATGTTAGCCAAGTGATTCCTGAAAGTTCGCTTTACCAGGCGTCTGCTCA
>CAYLWK010000209.1:0-4579 GCA_964387255.1 uncultured Oligoflexia bacterium | reverse complement strand
CATTTTCTCGAATCTCTCGAATCGAGTCCACCCCGTTATTTGAAGCGCCGTCGATCTCGATCACATCGACGCTTGAACTAGTCGTAATTTCTTTACAGGAAGCACATTCATCACAAGAGTGAATGTCACTGATAGGGGTTCCCGATGAAGAAGCAATTTCGTTTTTTTTACGATGGGGGCAGCGAATGACTTTTGCGAAAATACGAGCAATGGAAGTCTTGCCGATGCCTCGTGAGCCTGTGAAAAGATAGGCCTGATGCAATCGATCTTGCTCAATGGCATTCATGAGGGTTTGCACGACCGTCGCTTGACCGACAATGTCACTAAATTGAGCTGGTCGCCATTTTCGAGCTAATACAATATATGCACCCATCGTTGCCTGAACCTTACTCATGGCAATCACCTCGGACAAGAAAAATTTATCATCCCTCGGACTAACATCCGCTCATTGCAGTCAGATACCACTTCTTGAGTGATTGGCTCTTGAAAAGATGAACCGAGGGTGACAAGGTGAAGAGTAGGGTGGCAAAACAGAATTCGACAAATCAGATCCAGCTTAAGACTGCCATCGGCGTGATTGCGATTCGATGGAATCCCAAGGGGTTTCTCACGCGCATTCGTGTGTTGCCGATCGGGAATTCAAAAAAAGAACCGATCAACCTTCAGTCATTAGATGATCTCCCACTCTATGTGGGAAAGCTCTTAGAAGGTTTAAAGCGTTATTTTGAATATGGAGAACCATTGTCGGAAATCCAATGGCAGTGGATTGATACGAAAGGCTGGACACTTTTTCAAAACGATGTCTATCGTGCAGCGGCACTCGTCCCACACGGAGAAACCCGTCCGTACGCTTGGATTGCGCGTCGATTAAATAACCCTCAAGCTTGTCGAGCTGTAGGTCAGGCGCTTCGGAAAAATCCTTTGCCCATATTAATTCCGTGTCACCGAATCATTTCTTCTCAAGGACACCTTGGGGGATTCATGGGGCAGGAAGATCCCAATCATTTTAAAACCGGAATTAAGCAAAAGTTGATTTCAATTGAAGAAAATTATCGCAATCCAATTTTTCCATTTCTCCAAGGTGAAGAAAACCAATCGCCTGTCTTTTTTGCCGTGGGTTAAAGACCGATCTTGGCCTTTATTGAGCCGACCTTCTTTTCATGATTTTTACGATGCGTTGATCATAATCACGAAATGGAACCATGCCTACTTCTAAAAACGCATCATTAAATGCTTTTAAGTCAAAGTCTGAGCCGATCTGTTTTTTGACTCTTTCTCTAATCGCTTCGATTTGAAGGAATCCGTAAAAATAGGTGGTCGCTTGACCGGCGCCGTCCCAAATGTAGCGATCATATTCAGTTTGAGCATAACTTTCAGACAAGCCCAACTGATCGACATAGACTGCTCGAAGATCATCTAAACTGGCTCTTCCTAGATTTACTTCTGGGTCTAATCGCATTCGAGCGATTCGAAGCAGACGACTTTGAAGAAGCATGAATCGCGCCTCAAGTCCAAGATATCCAGAGGCTAGTCTTTCTGCATACAAAGCCCAACCTTCCCAGTTGGCAGAGTGTGAGGAGAAAAGTCTTCGAGCGATCGAAGGCTGAAGCTCCACAATCTTTGCAAATTGATGATCATGTCCAGGCCGAAGTTCATGAACCCAAAGCGGGTACGCAGCTGCGGGGTAATATTCATCGATGCCTGTGCCTTTCCCTTTACCGATATCAGGAAGGACAAATTCTCCCAAGATACCGTGGTGCTTTAAAATAGGCGTTTCTGTGTAAAAAGCATACGGATAAGCCACAGCCTCAACCTCAGTTGCCAATCGAACTTGAGGTGGTGTATTTGGAAGCGTGATGATGTCTGAAATGGCCGCTTGAATTTCTGCTGCGATGTTTTGATACATCTGAAGCGCTTCTTGGCCCGAGGTCTTTGCTTGTTTTTCTAAAAACGCCACCACATCTCTAGGGTTTGCAGATTCGAGGCGATATTTTTCTTGAATTCCTTTTGCCAGCGCTTGAAAATCGGCAAACACGATTGGAAAATGTTCGTTTGAAAGTCGAATGAGTTCTTCAGCTGAAGCATCAACGCCCTGCTGTCTTAACATGAAATTGTATCGTCTTTCACTTACCCTTTGATAGGACCGAGCTTTGGGAAGAACTGTTTTTGTTAAAAACGCCGAATATCGATCTACTTGCTGTGTTAGAGTCTGAAAATTACCACGCCACAAACGTTCTTCTACCCCTGTTGAAACTAAAAAAGCCTCGATAGCCTCTAAAGAGGGGGCTGCAGCATCCAGAATGGATTGAATTTGTTCTTTCGCTGCTAAAACCCGATAGTTTCTGTTTAACTGCCACTCAATTGTTTGAATCGCAGCATCGACCCAAGAGCGTTGGTTTTTCTGTGATGAATCACCGTGAATATACCGATCAAGACGAACAATGAGTGCATCTTTTCGATGCTGAGGTCCACTCGGATTTGCGAGAGGTGCGAGGCTTTCGAAGAGACTAAAGGCGCCTCCATAAATCGTCACCGGTTTTTCATTGGCATTGATTTCACATTGCTCAATTTCAAGATCTATCCATTTCATGAGAAGTTTTAAATCGTAGGCAACGCCTCCATTGCCGGCTTTATTTTGTTCAAAGCGTTTTTTTCTGGCCCAAGCGCGTTGAGTTTTAAGCCATCGTTGACGTTGTCCATTTTCACGTCGGTCGGGAAGTGAAATCGCTGTGTCGAATTCATCAAGTCCCTGAGTGGAGCCCCACTCTGGATAACGTTTGGCATACCGATCAACGAATTCCATCACGATTTGGTTAGATTTGTCTCGCCAGTCTCCCATTTTGGGCGGCACATAGTGAAGATCCTCACACCCTGAAGCGAAACTCGTCGAAGCTGCAGTCCCAAATAAAACAAAGAGGCTCCATCCAAGACACCCCAAGCGAATGAGGGATCGACAGGTGGACGGTTTTAATTTAAACATTAGAAATCGACTCAACGAAAAAAATTGACTAAGCTCAAAATGAAATAAATGCATAAAAACTCCCTATCAGTCCAACCACCCATTTGTTTCTCTCGTATCATTACTATTTCTATAAAAGAAGGTTGATTTCTGTGTTACCGGGATCGGTTTTCCTTGATAGATCTAGTTGGTTATTTTAAAGTCAGCTCATGCGGTTATCCAAGCCAAGGTTAAGGCATATCCACACAGGTGGCACGATTTCGATGGAACAAGTGGGTGGGGTGCGCGGTAACCCGTCTCCCACAGCGTTAGATGCATGGACTCAGAGTCATTTAGTTGAAAAAAAGGTTTTATTTGGAAACGGAAAGGATTCTTCACAGCTAGTACTGAGTGATCTTTTAGAAATCTTCAGAGCTGTGGATGAGGCCCTTCAATCTGGTGCAGTTCCAGTGATCACGCATGGCACAGATACTTTGGGAATTACAGGCGGAGGACTCGCACAACTTTTTCCGGATTGTGGCATGGTGATCACAGGCTCGTTCCATCCACCCAATGTCCCAAATACGGATGCGACTAACTTTACAGATGCATTGGACTTAGCCGAAGCCTTAGCTCAGAATAGTCAGTTTCCAAAGGTTCCTTATGGAGTTTTAAATGGATCCATTTACCTGGCTTCGACCATTGTAAAACTAGATATCGACTATCGTAACGGAAAGCGAGGCTTTCGAAGTCATCGTGGCAAGGTGGGGTCCATTAAAGAGGGTCAAATTCAATGGGATGCTTCGTTTCTACAAGAATTTGAGTCATCACGTGTGGCTGCGCTGACTGAAACAGATCCAGTTCGTCGAACTGTTTTGTCTTTAATTCGATATTCAAGATTCGTGCTTCCTCGAATTGAGTTAATTTATGTCAACGACTTCACTCCAGAAGAGCAGATTCAACATGCATTGGACCGCTTAGAAACCAAGAAAACAGATTGTTTGATTCTACACGGGTGCATGACTGAAGCGCATCCTTGTTTTTTTCGCATGCATAGACTCAAGAAAAATGGAGCTTTACTTTTTCTGCAGAATCTTCACTTTCCACTGGGTCTAGGTGTGTATCGGTTATTTGCAAAACTTTTAATCTACTTGAATCAAGTCACGGGATTGGAGCTTGACTCTATTTTACAATCAAATCTATCTGGAGAGATCACTCCATTAGGTGAGGACGTGTCTTATCGTGCCGATATACAAGCTCATAATTTTTACTCAACCGATCAGGATGAATTTGGATTTTTAATTTATACGCAGGACCCAGAAATTTTAGCCTGGCAGATTCAAGATGAATGCAAACGCCTTGAAAGAGTTCAGAGAGAGAAAAATAAAAAAGTAAGTTTGATCATTGAGGGCACGGGAAATGGACATATCCACGTTGATCAAAGTTCCCCTGTGATCGAGGCATTGAAAATGGCCACCCGTCAGGGAATTCAGGTGATCATCTCGACACGGGTGAAGGATGCGTGTCCCAATTTTAACTATGAAGTAGGTAAAAAGTTAAAAGAACAAATTCCTGGTCTTACATTGTCTCGCTTTCCAGGCCGTGGAGCGCTTGCTCAGTGAGTGAATAAGGAGGCAATTG
>CAYLWK010000208.1:0-12351 GCA_964387255.1 uncultured Oligoflexia bacterium | reverse complement strand
TTCAAATCCAGATATAAAGGATTCAGAAAAAGTAGATACTCTTTCTAGGATCACTCAAACAGGCTTAGATCAACTTTTTACTAGTCAAGTGAAATCACTATTGGATTCATTTGCTATTAATTTTCTGAACGACTTACTTGCTTCAGGAGATCTTAATAATCATGCAAAAGCTTATAGGTACCTTGGAGCCTTTAGAAACGTGACTGATATTTTTGCAAATTCTCAAAACAATCGCTGGGTTCTTTCTTTTCTGAGTGTCCTGGGTGGCTATTCAAAGGTTCAAATCATTAGATTATTAGAGGTACTGCAAGCAGAAAATAAGAGATCTCGAATTTCAATGGGAAATGTCGATTATCTTGAAGCATTTTTGAAGATTTTGAAAATGCAAAAAGATATTCAGGAAGAAATGGAAACTCAAGATGGAGACACTCCTTTAAGTCGAGAGATTCAAACTGGCTCACTAACAATTAGTGTCGAGAAAAGTGAGCAGTTTGAAGTTATTTCACGACTGACTCTTTTAAAAGCAATTGAGCTTCACCTGGAAGAAGTGTTTTATCAGTGGGTCACCGTCAATATTCATGATCCAACTATTTCCCCTCAATCAGCTCGAAATTATTTTGAGATAGTGCGAAGAGGCGGATTAATTCAAGAAGGTATTGAGTTACATAAGTTAAGAGTTCCAGAAGAACGAGTGGATTATTTTTTAACTTATTTAAAATCAGCTAGAAACATGCCAAGCGAAATTAGAGTGATTGCACTTGATTATGTTTTTGAATACTTTTCTCGTGCAAGCACCGATCTTGAAGGGGGGCATCAAAAGGCTACATTAACTTTAAATAGGCGATTTATTTTGGGTCAATTGGTCGATATGGACCTTATCACGTTAATTGATGAATGGGGCGTTCATCTAAACGAAAATTTTGATGGAACAACTCCATTAGATCGAAAATGGAGGAAGAACTTAAGGAAAGTTATTTTTGAAGTCTTCCCTCTTTTAAAGGATTTTAGAAATCACTCAATTGAAGCCAGAAAAGTTGGAGCTAAAATAGCCACAAAAAAAGAGGCGTCTGAATCTTCCATTGTGATGGAAATGATTGATTGGATCTTTCGTTTTTATTATGACCCTCAGCCTGCTCGAGTGATTGTTTTGATGCGTGGTGAAAGAGCATTCGCGCCAAATCTGGAGTGGATCCTAGAGCTCTTTAAATCTGCAGAGGCTGATTCATTGAAAGAGAAAATTATTATAAAATTAATCGAACTTGGAGCAACGGACGTTGCAAGAACTATCGTTGAAAATTTAGAACTAGAGTTTGAGGGTGACTATTTAAGTCTTGATCCTGTCGAGGCTGCAAAAAAAATAGATCAAGGATGGGTCGCATTTCGATACCCACGATCTCGAGGAAGCTCGGAGGCAAGAAAAGTAGAGAGCATTGAAATTCAATCGACTTTAATCACCAAAGAGCAATGGAATCAAATTGTGAGGTTTGTTTTGAAGCATCAGCCTGCAAGAGCTAAAAAGAGAAGGCGTGGAGTTACAGAAGCGTTTTTGCAATCTACCAGCCCTGACCTAGTGGAAGAAGCTATGGCTGAAATTGATTTTAAAACGAGGGTGAAGCCCCTGTTACTTCAGCTTAATCGAATACTAGTCAACAGTGGAGTGGAAGTACACCAAGAGTTTGAAATAATTTTCCCAGGTCATGAGATTGGAATGCAGTATCGACTTCCTACTGAAGCAGAGTGGATTCAGGTAGCAACCGATGAGGGAAGGCGGAAGACTCGTTATGTTTGGGGAAACGAACCGACCGCCCGATTTTTAAACACTGACAATCAGATGGGTGGCTATGTTGTAGAATTTCATAGTCCTGCGTACCTGGTCGGTGAAACTAGTGGGAAATCTTGGTCCGTTCGTGACACGCTGCCCGTCTACATAAATCATCGACCTATTTGGGATCTTCAGGGGCATTTGGCTCAGTTAGTCACGGTTCATCCAATGACAGAGAGTTTGAATAATCCCCGTATTTTGCTGAAAGGAGGGTTTTCAGGCAAATGGTTTGGATCATTGCAGAATATCCATGCTAGTCAGACTCTTGATGATCATCAAGCGAGTCAAGTTGCTTCTCAGTCTCCAGGTCGAGGTATTGGTTTTCGATTAGTTCGAGTGAAGGACAGGAACTTATAGAGAACTCAAGCAAAGAGGCCACATAAACTTGATTTTACGGTTAACTAAAAGAATTCAGGGGTCTGGTAGTGGGGATGAAAATCTCTCAGATCGTATTTAGAGCTATCTCAACAGAAAATCACAAATCAGTGACAAATTTTCACAAAAAGCATGGTAAAGTGCGGCATTCGAAGACGCGCTGCTTCTGAATTTATGTTACGCATTGGGTCTTAATTTAACTTAAACCAAACGTAAGGAGTTGGATTCAATGAATACAATCAAAGCCCTTAAGGGATTTTTTAGTGTTTCAATGCTTGGGCTGATGGTGAGCTTCAGTGCAAATGCACAACAAACAGCTACAGGAAAAATTTGTAAAAGTGATCAAAAGGGAATTTCTGTCCTCAACTGTCAAAGTTGCGGTCAAACTGGTGAAATCTCTCGCGACGACACGGTGGAAAGAGTGGTAATCAAATGTGAAGATAGGGATCCTGACCTAACGGGTGAAATCGTTCGGGTCTTCAATGTTACGACCATTAAAACAGGCGATTGCTATCAGTTGGGAACCACTTGTGGAACAGCAATCAATCATGATTTTAAATGTGATCATGAAAAAGGATGGCAGTTCTCAGGACAAGCGGCAGCGGATGGAGTTTTCACGGATGAAGCGTATGTTGTTTCAACAAAAGAAGAAAAAACACTTATTTCTGAAACGGGTGAGTGCACATCTACGAATCCAATCACACGATTAATTGATTGGATTGTGAGCCTGTTTGATTAATGATTGTGAATGACTCAATTCACTAAAGTTAAAAAGGTCCGAGTTCAAAACGATGATGAAACCGATGAGAAAAATTGAGCGATCAATAAAATCATGGCAGCACTGCCTCCTGATTGGATTCACCTTTGTTTTGAGCTCGGTCCTTACTGTTGATTTGTGTTTTTCGGAAACGAATCGCTCTCAGGATAGATCTATCAAGGATAGTAACCCCGAGGTAGATCAGCGTCTCGAATCGTTTTTACGGAATGTAGAGGTCGATCGACGAGATGTCATTCGTCAAGCACAACGTTACGCGCGTTCGATTGATCGAGAAACTGATTTGATTAAAAAAACCCGTTCCATGGAAGTACTTTCTTCGAGACAGGCAGTCTTTCCTAGTCAAACTCTGTCGGCACATGGTTACGAAGCCATTTCCATTGCCGATTATTCAGTCGTCTATCCTCTTTTTGAAAAAGATCATCGAGGAAAAAAGCCCACCCAAGAAGAACGACAGAGTGCTTCATTTAATAAAGAAGAAAAAGAACTGGTTGAGCTTTTAGTCTATGCAAAACTACGCTTTGAGCAATTAAAGACCGGAAATGAGATCTCATTTGAAAGTTTAATGAGTGATTCACTGAATCGCCAGAATGGAACTTCAAGAGGCTTTTCTTTATTTTTGACAGATTTTAGTTTTGATTCGACCTACCGTTATTATCTAAATCAACTTTTTCCGGATATGTCCGATCGGATGGAGTCGTTTTTTCTTAGGCGAGCAAGCGCTTCCCATAACTTTAGGTTGCCTCATGTATTTGGTAAAAAAACGGGAAAACGAGATTCATTTGATTTTTTCTCTCATCGCTTAGTGGCCCATAATCTCACCTTAGTTGCAAATTCAGTCGCCTATGACTGGATTTATACGCTTTTATCACCCGATTTAGGGAAGTCTGATGCTGTTCCTGTTTGGTTAACAGAAGGATTTTCAACATGGTTTGCTCTTGATTCTGTTGGACAGAATTTTTTGACAAGTAGTTACTTTCCCTTCGGAAATGAGCCTGGAAGGACTCAAAGCAGGGGAGGGAGTAAGACCTCGGATGAGCTGGTTCGTGAGTTTGCCAAAGGTCTGACTCATGATGATGAAGGGAGTCGACGTAATTACACAAAAACGATCGAAGAGTTGATAGAAGTGTCGCAGGACTTACCTGAAGATCAAGCATTTAAAAAGATTCGTCTTTCAAGTCTTTTGAAACAAAAGCCAAGTAGTTTTAAAATTAAAGATCATTTAATTGCTGTTTCGTTTCTTGATTTTCTCATTGAGAACGATCTCACCGTTTGGAGAGATTTTTTAGAAGCTTTACAGAAGATTCCCCCCGGTCTATCAAGCGAAGCCCAGAATATTTTTGAAGTGTTTGGAGAGGAGCATCGTTGGGTGCCGGCATTGTTTTGGAGCCTGCTTAAAAAATATCCAGCGTTATCGGAAGAAAGTGAAACAGATTCGCAAAAGCTAAGCATCGCAAATGGGGAAGTTCAAGGTCAAGAGCTCGAGGAAGCTGTGGACTACGACAGTTCAAGCCTTTCTGTAGATGAAATCAGAGCCCAGAAGGAACTGATTGTTTTATTTAATGAGACTTTTAAAAGTGGTAATCCGAGAGTTGGAAGTCCTTTGTTTGGCGAGTCTTACCTTGACACTGTGGTCGATCCAGTTTGGAAAGAGTGGATTTTAGATCGATACCCGTCATCGCGATTCACAGGCACTCCTCTTTTGCGGCTCTAAAAGCCTTTTTAAGTTGTGTGGGCGGAGAGCCGGAGCCCAGTAAAATTCTGAGGCATGACACCTCCCATCTACACTTTTAGGCACTGTTAGAGTCCATTATCCGGAAGATCTTTTTTTAATTGATTTTACTCGTTCGATCGCCTGAAATGGAACTGCCACCTGAGTGCGAATTCCAGGATGCACCAGTGTTTTAGCTAGTTTTGGGTCAATGTATTTCTTACCAACGGTGTATTCAGAGCGCTTTGTAGCGATAATCACAGAAGTCTCAGTAATTGAAACCAGTTTTCCCCTAAGTGTTACTAAACCCGAAGAAAAAGATGTCGTCGGCAAACTAAGGTCGAAGGCGATTAGAAGCACTAGTCCTAAAAGAGCTTTTCGTATCATTTCGCTTGATCTCCTTTTTGAGTTCCAGTTTGAAACCCTTTTTGTTTCCCTTCTCTTGCACGATTATATTGGCCTCTGAATTTTTTCTCATCAAATAGAGCTGACTTCATATTATAATAAATATCTTCTTTGCACTCTTCGGGAAGAGGGCACTCAACGCAATTGGGCCCCTTTTTTCCACTCTTACAGACCAAAACAGTGGGTAGCCAGTCTGCTGAGTAGTCTTTTAACCAGGACATTTTTTCATCATCTGAAATCTCTGAAAAGGATTTCTCCTTTTCTTCTTTAAAAGCTGTTTTAATCTCATGGGTTAGAAAGACACAATTCGCTGTGACAGTGCAAACACTTCGCGTTACTTTTTCTTTTCCATCTGCACATTCAGATACTGAAAAATCAAAAAAAGCGGGAGGTTGCATTGCCATTTCTGCACAGTAGAAATCAGAAGACTTAGCACTCTGAGCAGGTTTCGGAGCCCAGATACCTGCAAGCATGAAACCTAAACCCAAAAGAATTCTTAATCCTGGCACTCGTATCATTATTTCCCCCGGTTAAATAATCTCTCATAAGTGAATGATTTTTCCAACTTTCGCCGAAAGAAATACGTTTCGGAACCGGCTCAATCACCTTCAAGCAGCTATAAAACAAGCAATTGTTTCAAAGTCTAAAGATGAACTAACTTTGCAGTGAGCGTTCTTGAAGTGTTTCAGAATCATTCCAGTCAGTGAAATGCTTTGGAAGGGTTGGCTTTGACTTTAAAATGGAAGGATCCAGTTGGCTAAAAACCTGCTCAGGAGTGATGACGCCATGAGATCCTCGAAAACACCCTTTCACCATCGCAAAAGCAACTATTTTTTGGTTTCTGGAGAAAACATGCTCTATAAAAAACCATTTTTCGTCCCATCCAACGACTTTGCTTTTGAGCTTAAATCGTTGAAATCTTTTCAAAGGTCGCTTGTAGCGAATGGTTTGAGAGGCTACAAGTGGAAGCCATTTTTCTTTTCGTGCTACTTTAAAGATCCCCGTTCGCAGCATGATCTCTAATCGAGCAACCTCGGTAAACAAAAGATAACGAGCATTATTCATGAGCTTTAAATCAGCTTCAGTCGGTCCAATTTGATAAGTATCTTCAATCGGGTCTGTGATTTTGGTTGACTCACGCCAAAGGCATTTCCAAAAAGTGATCAAAATACGAATCCAGATATTCATGCCGTCAAATCCCCTGAGGTTTCACGATAGAGACCTTTTTATCTCACTAGCACTAGTTTGAAGATCACGGAAAGTCAAAAGAGGATTTAAGTCTAAATTAAATAAGGTTTTAGTTATAATGCCAAATGTCAATAAGTCATTGGGAGTCTTAAATAGGAAAAATTTACTTTGCGTAAAGACGAGGTGACACAATCTTCATTCCATCTACGATTTGGTTCTTTATCTTTCTATCAAAGTACTTTGAATAGTCTATTTTTTCCCAGATCTTTTCGTTGATCAAGGCTAAAACACGATCCATTATTTCATTGGCACGATCTTCAGTGATTTGGCAAAATTTGGCCGTTTCTAAAAAATGCCTTCGATAAATTCTCTTTGCAGTGTAATGATTTGATTTGCCAACAGATAAAGCCATTTTGTACTTTCCAAGCCTCATTTCTTTTTTAGTTAATGCAGGGAAGATTGATAGAATGTCATAAAGAGGGGCTAATTGATGTCCTTTTTGAGTCGTTTCAATCGAATAATTTTTCGCATGTCCATCGATAGCACCAATGACAAAGAAAATAACTAATGACTTAAACAGAGTTTCCAAATCTTTTTGTCTATTCACACTCATTTTTAAAATAGAGACAAAATCCTTCACGCCTGGCCCTTGATCAGATTGATACTTCTTGTGAGAGAAGTATCCCAAAGCTTGGCACATATCTTCGAGGGGTTTTCTAAAGATGACATCTTCTTTGATGAAACGGTCAAATCTTTCAACCACCAAAACTAGTTCTCCATTAAAATTTTCAATATCTACCTCGGCTACGTTGAGACCCAATTCTTTGCATAGTTTCATACAGAAATATTCATTGTGAACACTCGTTCTCATATCAAGACCGTGGGTTTCGAATCTCATCGAAGGCTTAAGAATATGTGTTGTAGGCGTTGTCCCAATCGGTCGTTGCCACTTACCATCCCACTTAAGTAAAGCTGTTTTTTCTTGAACTCCAGCCAACGAAATTCGAAAATCACCCACTTCAGAAACCATTCCCAAAGGTTGAGTCTTTAAGTTTCTAATGAGAGTGCCAATGTCTTTACTTGTGAGGGGAGTCCCGCTAGGAGATTTTTCTCCAAAGGTTTTGTCATTTTTTGGGTCTGCAAAAAGTAAGGCTCCCACGCAATCGTTTCCTATAGCCATCAGTAAATCAAAATGATCCGCACTGTTTGCCTTAACTTTCGCTGCGATTGATTCTCTAATCTCTTTTAAATCAGGGAGTAAGTTTTCAAAATAAGCCCTAGCTTTATCACTCTTGTAGGGAGTCGTGACTAAAGGAAGGCTTTGTGAAATTGGAAAGCCTTCTTTTACCCAAGTAGCGTCATACTTAAAAACGGTAGCCCCTTCTGGTGTCTTGACATACTCACCCACTAAGTTTCCCTGTAGATAGAGATTCAACTTTAAGGTCTTCGATTTCCTTCCCATTGATAATCCTTATTCCCAGACGAGTTTAACTTTCTTACGTGACTTGTTGCTCTGATCGTTATTCGAGATCTGGTTGATCGACACGGTGAGCCCCAGTTCTGACATGATCACTAATAGAATATCTAATTTTGGGGATGCGGTTAAGTTCTCAATCATTGCGATCTTTTTCTGACTCATTCCAGCCATCTCTCCTAATTCAGCTTGAGTTAAGCCTTTATCTAGTCTTGCTTGTTTTAGCCGTGCGATGAATTGTTTCGTCGTTCTAATGGTGGTCATAGTTACTTCCTGTGCTTAAAATTACGAAAAAGATAACCTCATTTTATCTCATTATCGGGATATTTTCAATTTATCCTTAATATTGGATAAAATCATTTTATCTCATTATCGGGATAAACTGAAAATATCCGTTTAAAAGTCTAATTATTTGATTATATTCGATTATATGGAGATGGGTTGGGCTGTGAAGTCTTCGGTTCGAAAGGATTATGACGACTAAGAGTTAAAAAACGTCATGGTGAAATTTAAGAACAGCCGTTTAAGGGCGAAGAGGTTCGGCTCAAGAAGGCAGACGAACTGAAATCAATCCGCCACCCTTGGGTTGTGTGTCATATTGAAAGGCCATGGCTCGAAAGAGTAGTCCCAGCGGTGCCCAATACCAAGGAGTTTTGTGGCCTGCGACATCTAAGACTAAAACAGAATCAGAGGCCTCGTGATAAGCGGCAATCGGTGAAATATGACCCCGAGATACACCTCCAAGAAGGTCCGACCGAAAATGGATAATAAAGTATGGTTGTGTTTTTTTAAAATTTTCCTTGAGGCACTTTCGAAAGAATTTAATTCCGTCAGCCACGGCTGAGTCTCTCGAATAGGAAAAATCGGCTTGAAAACCATGGTCTTGAATCAGTGCAGTGAGTTCACTGATCGAAAGTCCTGGTTTGTAGGTTCCGTCGCTATTTTTTTCTCGGTACTCGATAACTGATTTTTTCTTAATTTTCTCTGTGCTTTCATTCAAAAACGACAACTGAGTGTGAGCTGGAAAATGAATCGTTTTGCCGTTCGTTGGGATCGTTAGCGTTAATTCTTCTTGAAAAGGTGCTTGGTTTCTTGGCTGCGTCAGAGCATTCATCACAATCACAGCAGAAGCGATGCCACAATAAACTGGATTGATTTGAGGTTGGTAGAAATTAGCTAACCTAAAAAAAGGTTCAGCTGTAGTCGATGAAAAGAGTCTTTTTTTGCTTTCGTCACTGAAAAAGGGAAGAAGGACACTCTCATTTGAGTCATTGATTTCGCTTGGTACGAAATCACCATACACAAAATCTTGAGCAAGTCTTTCTTCTAAATCTTTGTGAGTTGACATGGTGGCATTAGCCTTTTTGGTTCTTTTTGATTGATGGTGGGCGCAGCCCTATCCTGTTTGAATGAGTTGTTTTTTATATATCAGTATCAGTGGATTCGACGCAAGCCAGATCTCTTTGAAATTGGAATGCTCAGAGAACTAGGTTGTTCATTTAATCAAATTGCAAAACATCTGAAGGTCGGAAAGACGACCGTCTGTAAGTGGGTCAAGAAAGAGAGGACACAGTAAAGTCTATTTTTACAATGAAAAGATTAATTGGGATTATTATGGTTCTAGCGACGTTACTCATTGCCTCAGGTCGAGGAGACTTGGTCTGGGCGGGAATTGCTCATCATCCTTAGTTATCACGCCCTTAAAAACGCCCATGAGTCTTGGGGTTGTCCTTCAGTCCCCGTCGAACCATGTTCGTCTTATGATCCAAACAGGTACAAATAAGCTCAGGCTGAATGATTGTCTCTTTTAAAAACTGGTGTTTTGTTTTCCAGAGCCAGGAAGAAAAAGCCCACTCATCAGGCTAGAGCCAAGTGAATCTACTCTTTAACAATTGACAGATTTCATTTAATGCAGCTTTATCACAGTCATTAAAGCCTTGAGGATACTGAAACTCTGGGGCAAGTCGATATTCAACTGAAACCACTACTGAATTCATATTTTTACCGAGGTATCTTCAATGCGAATCGTACGTGTCCACATTAAATAAGCAATGAGCTCCACCGTGATAGAAAATAATAGTTAGCAAAAGAGCTTCGTTTGAGGGTCGATCTATTCTCAGTCCGAATTCTCCAACTTCTTTGTTTACTACTGACTCGACTTCAAAGGGCTCAATGGCCATTGAAGTCCAAAAGGCTTTAAGTTTATTTCGCAGTATCTCTAGTGGAAGCTCCCTAACAAGAGGACTTTCCTTTTTTTTAAAGCTTTTCTAAAATAACCCTACGCTGCAAATCAAATTTAGCGTTTTGCCAAGTTTTCAATTTTAGCTATTTATCATTTTTACTTGAATGATTGGCTCAGAAAGTTAAAGTCACGAAGGTAAAGATCACTCGGAAAGTAAGAGTTCAGCCTTCATCGGATTATTTTCTTACTTGGTTTGTGAAGCTGCCTGTACCCGTTTAGGACCTAAAGTCTTCATTAAGCAGGGTCGAAAGCTAGAAAAAGGCGGTTTTACTTGATCTCGCCATCGATTGTGATCTTCGATAATGGCTTGTGCTACTGAGTCATTCTCTCTCAAACGTTCTAAAAGAAAATCTTCAGGAGATTTGTTATGCGGAGCACTGTCAAGGATTGATGCGAGACGCTCTCTGTGTTGCTGGATGCGACTTTGTTCACTATCTAAATGCCCTCCGTGAGGAGCATCGTATCTGTGTAGAAAATGGACCACCTCTAAAATGTACTGTGGTAAAGATCGTCCTTTTCTGAATTGATTGATTTGTTGTGAGAACTTTGGCCAGAGATCTTTGGACTTTAGTCTATCGAATTTCGATATTGTCAACATTTCAGGAAAGGCATGCATCAAGTTCTGAAAAAGGGTTTGCTTCCAGGGGATCAAAGGGTGCGTTTCATAACCAAAAGGTTTTCCATATTGGAGAGCAAGTGTGAGTGAAACATCGCCTGTAACATTTATTGGAATATTAGATAATGCTATCAGTTCTTCAGAGTAGCGTAATGGGAGGCTTTTATAGGTAATGACGTCAACATCTCCATATTGGAAGCGCGTATATCTAGAGCTTTTTTCCAATAAAGCTAGTTTTCTTTTGCTATTTTGATTTGACTCGCCAACTAAAGATTCAAAATCATTTCCATTTGAAAGTTTATTTGTAAAAACAACGACTCGCTTTCCTTCATTCCAGGTTGGATCTGCATCAATGACCCTTTGAATATCTAAAATGTACCTTGTGTTGGCATTTTCTTGGCTTTGATAGGAAAATCCAATAAGGGCTGATTTTGGAATGTCGTTGCTTAACCCTAAATTGTTTTTCACTGCTTCAAGCGTTTTCTCACGCTCCGGAATGGCCGGAGTTTCTTCTGTAAAATAGAATGTGTCAGTTTCAAAACCTGTTGGAATACTATAGTGGTGGGCTTTTATCTCACCTGTAGTATGGTTTGGTTGATGCCAATCATATTCACCAAAAATAAATGCCCAAGGTGATTCAATCGCCGAGGGCACTGTCTTTGCGCTGAACCCTAGCATAATGTGTGGTTGGCCAGCCCGGCTTGAAGGGCTGGCAATCTGGAGTACTTGACTCGATTTTGCAGCCAGCATATTGTAAAAGGGTTCACAGCTGGAATTTGGAATGCAAGTAATCACTATCTGAACTCTTGGATCGAGTCGGTTGATGTTTTGAGCCATAAGTAAGCCAGAAGCCACATCCCCAAAACCACCGCGTCCCTCTCCAACTAGAATACCAATCATTGGTTCTTTACTGAGTTCGGACACCTGATCAGCTCCGTGGGCTGTAGAAAAGCCTATAGCGAAGTAAAGTGCACCAAGTGCACAACTTATAGCCCTCATTACAATAAGCTTATACTAACAATCAACTTTCTAGAACTCTTTGAATTTAACCCAATTCTTTGAGCTCAACCCAATGATTTTTGAACCTTCAAAAAACCCGTTCTCCTAGCGAAAATGGGTGCTCCCAGTTGAAATGTGCTCGTTAGACTTAGACCTATTGACACTTCAGTCTATTAATTCAGTTTAGTCAGGTTGGAGATTAGATTTGGATGCTGTATTACAGTGTCGTACCAAAGAATCAGTTATGCGATACAATTGGGATCCCAACAAAGAAGCCTAAAATTTTAAATAACATGGGTCCCATTCTCAGAAGCAAAGGAGACTTTTTCTTCAGATATCGTTGTTGTGCTCCACTAAGACGAAGTCAGAGGAGAAGAACAGCAGGTCTTCTTACCACGCTACCCATGGTTCATTCGAATCGGGGGACACTATAATTTTATTATGAATGGTGGAGCCGATCGGAATCGAACCGACGACCTCTTCAATGCCATTGAAGCACTCTACCAATTGAGCTACGGCCCCATCTTCCTTAAATTCTATATCAGTCTGTCAAACTTGGTTAGTCGCTATCAGAAATTTTTCTGCAGAGAAACTTAAAAAGCAAGAACCCTACAAAATAGAGTATTTAAGACAGTTAATAAGCAGGTTCCCAAAAGGCAAGGATGGCTTGATAGTAGAGCGGGATTCCGAGCGTTACATTGAAGGTAAAGGTAATTCCAAGAGACATCGGCAGAAGGAGACTCA
>CAYLWK010000207.1:0-11974 GCA_964387255.1 uncultured Oligoflexia bacterium | reverse complement strand
CTCCCTAAAATGCAATGGCTTCTTTAACTAAAAATTTTTTTCCATCGCTCCATTCAATCAATGCTTCATAATCGTTTGCTGGCTCAATGCGTTTTGGAATTCGATTCTCCATGAGCCCAAGCTATAGCTTATTTTTATGACGCAATCTAGAAAGGAATCAGCACTTCTCCCATGATTGGTATTGTCTAAACTCTTTTTTTGTTTTTAACTGGGACAATTGTGAATTTCGCGTGGTGGATCCATGATGGTGTGAGCCGTCTTGGGCAGTTTTCTCTTTTTTTAGGACATATTTTAAAGACCTCGCCGAGGCTTTGGCGGAGGGGTGAGCTATTTTTACGCCACTGTGAATACATTGGTGTGAGTTCAGTCGGTGTCATCATTGTTGCTGGAATTTTTGTCGGGGCTGTGATGGGCTATCAGCTCTACGTCTCACTGCATCTTTTTGGAGCAGAAGCGCTTTTAGGAGGCAGTGTTGGAGCAGCCGTCTTACGAGAATTGGCACCTGTCATGTCAGCCATCATGGTGACAGGTCGAGCCGGAGCCGCAATGGCCGCAGAGGTTGCGAGTATGAGGATCTCCGAGCAGGTCGACGCACTTGAGGTCATGGCAGTGGACCCGATTGAATATCTCGTGACCCCCCGGGTCTTTGCAGGCGTCCTGATGATGCCGATTTTAGCGACATTTTTTGGAGCAGTTGGTTCCTTGGCTGGAGCCTTGGTGGGCTCAGGAGTCATGGGCTTGAGCTCGGCGACTTATTGGGAAGTGTATGCCCTTTATGTGGATGTTTTGGATTTGGTGCATCTCTGGGTCAAGGCCATTATTTTTGGTTTCATCCTCACTTCGATTGGATGTTATTGCGGATACCAGGCCTATGGGGGAGCAAGAGCGGTAGGGTTTGCAACGCGTACCACTGTGGTGCTAAGCGTTTTGGCGATTCTACTGAGTGATTATCTGATCACAACGTTCCTACCAGTGACGACATCACCATTGAGGGTATGAAGCATGATGAGACAGAAACTAAAATCACAGGGACGGAAATTCAACTCAAACGATAGGCGGCAACCATGAGGAAAGAAGAAAGTATCTGGTCGATTCGGTTTAAAGTGGGTGTGTTCACGCTCATGGGTCTTTTTCTAGTCGCTGCTCTTTCGGTTTATGTCAATGATCGCCCATTTTGGTGGCGCCCCTGCCAGTTAATTCACATCAATGTGCCGGATGCGACCGGTTTAAAAGTGAAGTCTCCCATTCGATCCCTTGGGCTTCAAATTGGGTTTTTAAAAACAGTTCAACTTTATGAAGATCGCGTGAAGCTCGGAATTTGTATCACCGCTCCGGTGAAAGTGCTTCCTGAGACGCGAGCATTCATTCGAGGTGAAGGTTTTCTTGGTGACAAGTTCGTAGAGCTTAAGCCCGTTCGGTACACGGGAGATCGTGAAGAGGAAGATGTGATTGAAAAAAAGCACGAAGACTGGGGGCCTCAGTCTCCCACGCATTCAGACTCTCCTGCTAACGATTCCCCTCAAGATCAAAGTCATCTTAAAAAAGCTAATCCAGGAAAACGACATTTTAGTTTGAGCTCACTTCTTCCTCCGCATGTTTGGGCTGGCGCATTAGTCTTGACGTCTTTCGCTCAAGCGCAACAAGAGTCTAAGGAAGTCCCGGTAGAAAATGCAGGCCAAGGTGTGCAAGAGCTGGTCAATGAAATGGATGGTCTTGTGACTGAAATTAAAGATGTCACAAAAACCTTGAACTACGCTATCAAGCCAAAAGAGCTTCGGGACACGTTACAAAAACTCAATAAAACCCTCGAGCATGCTCAAACCGCTTTTGCGCCAGACGGAGGCATGACCACGACTGCGCAACGAACCTTGATCAAGCTGGAAGACGCCATCGAACAGTTTCGAGACCAGATGACTCGAGTCAATCAAGGAAAAGGTTCAGTGGGGATGCTTTTAAATGATCCCAGCTATGCCGATGAGATTCGTCAAGCCGTTCGAAACCTAAACACTGTGTTGGGTCGAGTCAGTGCGCTTCGCATCATGGTGAATTTATTCACTGAGTTTATGCCTGCCTATGACTCGGGTCGGGGAGGGATTTCGATTGGCATTTGGCCGCAACGGGATCGGTATTATCTTTTAGGTCTCAGTGTGGATCCTAGAGGCTTGATCGTGAATAAAACAGTGACAGTAGCTTCTGAATCAAGTTCAACGACGACCAATGTGACTGAAACTCAAACCGGAGGAATTCTAATCACAGGGATGATCGGTAAAGTGTTTTGGAGGCGCTTGGATCTTGCGGCAGGATTTCTGTATGGTGATGGAGCGGTGTCTATTGGAGTGAACTTAGGATCCTATGGATTTGAAGATCGATTTTCCTTTGTCACAAACGTCTATGCTCAAACCCGAACAGCAACCCCTCAGGTGGATGCTCGGTTGCACTTAAATTGGTTTCCAACGCAAAGTCCTTATTTGAAAAATGTCTACCTTTATGGAGGACTTGAATCCGTTCGGCGAGTCAATAATCAAATTGCCTACACGGTAGGAGCGGGAGTTTCGTTTAATGATCAAGATATTAAAATGCTTTTCTCGCTTCTTTAATCAATCACTTAATCCTATTTTTGAGTTGAAAACGTCTTCTCGAAGTAAAAGTGTGTACGCCTGAATCATTTCTTCAATCGCAGCACTGCGAAAGCTTTCAAACGACTGATCAATTCTACTGGTTGCAAGCTCAGGATGTTTGGTAATGAGATCTCGAATGAGAGTTTCTATCTCCTGAGGGTTTAGATTTTTTCCATGGAGTTTTTTTCGAATCCAGTGAATCGGGCTTAGGAAAATGCCTTCATTCACTGAAAGTAGCTCTTCAAATTCATCTTTCAATTTTTGGGTGGATGGAGATTTAAGAAAAGCAGTGTGGAGGTCTGGTATCATGTCTTCATAAACGTCGAAGAAAACAGATTCCTCCGTTTTTTTTAGGATACCAGCAAGAAGTGGATGTTGTGAGAAGGTTTTTCTTGCCTGATGAAGAGCACGGAATGACGCCACGAGGGGCGTGAGAACAGAGTCCGGCATGAAAAGCACGCCAAGAAGATGAAAGCCGTAATCATGAGGTGCCATTCGTCCAGATTCTAAAAGAAGTGTGGGTGGGGAGTCGATAAAGGCTTCAATCAATTCCTCATGACGTGCAAATCCATAGGGTGAGTCTTTGATTTTTATTCTTCGAAACCCCAACCGATTTCGAACTTGGTTGAGGGTTTCTGGGGAAGGAAACTCTACTTCTTTTACTCTCACAATGCTTGCGCCAGAAGGGCTTTGCTTTTTTAAAAAGACATGGTCGTGGTACTGGACAAAGTTCTTTTCTTCAAGTTTTTGATAAAGCGAGGGAGCCTTTCGTCTCATATGGGCTATGACGGAGGGGTGAGCAGGCTCATCGAGAGTACGTATTTGGAGTGCTTGAGTGAGTTGAGGGTGCACGGCAATCAGTTCAATGGCTTCACTTCCTTCATCTGTGGATTGAAAATATCGGTTTTCAGCAAAACTGCCAGGATGGAACCGAACAAACTCTTTTCCCTCACGATTGAACTTTTTTGATTGGTATCGACGATCACACGCTTTTTTTTGGAGAAGCTCTGTGATTGTGAGTCCAGGGAGGATGGGGTCCTCTTTCGCCTCAATAGGGTGGTAGGCCATCAGTCCTAATCCTGAGGCGATGATTGCCACGATAAAATGATGATTCAGGGAATTCATCCTCACAGGTCTTTATTCGGCAAATCAAAAAAAAATGTGTATGATCCCGCGCAATGAGCACCTCATTACTAGGCCTTTTAAGCTATTTATTAGTGCAGTTCGTCATTGCGGGGTGGGTTTTTCGACGTATTTCCACGACACGATCTTATTTCATTGCTGATCGGACGTTGGGACCGGTCTTGGCGACGTTTTCGCTGTTTGCGACTTGGTTTGGCGCTGAGACCTGTATTGGCTCGGCAGGAGTGATTTATTCCGATGGGCTTTCTGGCGGAAGAGCGGATCCTTTTGGGTATGCCCTTTGTCTTTTGCTCACCGGCGTGTTTATCGCTGCTCGGATTTGGAATGGACAGTACTTAACGGTTGGGGACCTGCTTCGACGGAAGTTTGATGGCAAAGTGGAGAAGCTTGCCAGCGCGATTGTGGTGATCAGTTCTCTTTTTTGGGCCGCTGCGCAGATTCGAGCCTTTTCTCAAGTCATTGGAGTGGTCACTGGCATTCAACTTGATTCAGCGATGCTCATTGCAGCTGGCGTCGTAATTCTTTACACGACCTTTGGCGGGTTGCTCGCTGATGTGATCACCGACATGGTGCAAGGGATCGTCCTGGCCATCGGGTTAATCATTTTAGGTGGGGCGCTTTGGATGCAACAAGGCTCTCCAGTAGAGACTATTGCATTGCAATCAGCTCAAAGACTTTCCTTTGTCGGCTCGGGGGAAAGTCTTTTACAAACCCTAGATTCTTGGTTGATCCCTATTTTGGGTTCTTTGTACGCGCAAGAGCTCTTCGCACGGGTGATGGCTTCTCGGTCCAAAAAAATTGCTCAAAGCTCAGCCATTCACGCCTTTTGGATTTACCTTTTGATTGGCTCAATCCCCGTATGGATCGGGTTAGTGGGGCCTTCTCAGTTTCCGGGTTTAAAACAAGGAGAGCAAATTTTACCCCTCTTTGCACAATCGACCCTGTCTCCCTTTTTCTTTGTGATTTTCTCAGGAGCCCTGGTTTCTGCAATTTTATCTACCGTTGACAGCACACTTCTATCTGCTGGCAGTCTTCTATCTCAAAACTTAATTGGGGAGCAACGACGGGGGTGGTCAGAGCGTAAGCAACTTTTCATTGCTCGAGCTTCGGTCGTGGGATCTGGAGTCGTTGCGTATTCGTTTGCCGCTCATTCAGAGCGAATTTATGATCTTGTTGAAGAGGCCTCATCTTTTGGGGCAAGCGGATTCTTTGTTGTGATGACTATGGCAATCTTAAATCGTAAATTATCGAGTAAAGCTGCATTTTATACACTTTTAGTAGGGTTAGTGAGCACACTCGGGTTTCAGTTTTTTGAGCTAGAGGCTCCATTTTTCTACTCTCTTACTTTGTGTTTTAGTTTTTACTTTGGTGCTCAATGGATAGAGCGTCTCGTAGCTCAAGAGTCTCAGTATTTTGAAAGCTCATCAAAACATTCCTAGTTGAACTTTCGTTTCAGATAAAACTGCTAGGAGGAAGCAAGGATTTCTTTAACGTCCCGTCCGGAGAGTCCCAGGAGATAGAAAATATTTCTCAGGTTTTTTTGATTGAGTGAAAAATCAGCCTGAGCACTCACCACCGGCTTTGCATTAAAGGCGATGCCCAGGCCCGCTTTTTTCAGCATGAGTAAATCATTAGCTCCATCCCCAATCGCAATCACCTGGTCCAATTCAATATTCTCTTGCTGTGAAATGACGTCAAGTAAGTCTGCTTTTCGTTGTGCGTTGAGATACGGTGCTTGAATCGATCCTGTAAATACCCCATCTTTAAAAATCATTCGGTTTGCATAGGCAAAATCGAGCCCTAATTTAGTTTTAAGACGATCAGCAACCTTTAAAAAACCACCACTAATGATTGCTATTTTATATCCCAATCGCTTGAGTACATAACAAAGCTCTTCGGCTCCCGGAGTGAGTTTGATATTTTGATAAACCGACTCGATGTCTTTTTCATTAATTCCTTGAAGCAAAGCACAGCGCTTTTTAAGACTTTCATTGAAATCCAGTTCCCCTTGCATGGCTTTTTCAGTGATTGCTGCTACCTGTTCGTACACCCCTTTTTGTCGCGCAAATTCATCGATGACTTCGTTTTGAATTAAAGTTGAGTCCATGTCTAAAACAATCAACCGCTTCGCTCTTCGAAAGAGTCCTTCAGCCTGAAAAGAGATATCCACGCCAAGCGATTGAGCTGTTTTTAAAAGCCGCTCTTTCAGGGCTTTGGAATTCACTGACTCACTGGTAGAGAGTAAAAACTCAACACAACTAAATTCTCCATCACTGAGCCGTTGGATCTGATCAATATTGAGGCGATCCTTGGCAAGCGTTTCAGTGACTTCATGAACTGCTTGTGCTGAAATTGGACTCCCTAAAAGAGTCAGCGCATAGCGATGTGCAGAGGAGGTGAGATGGGCCTTTTGAGCTTGTTTTAAGTCCACCGGATCCATGTGCTTCGTTTGAAGCTGCAATCCTAAGTCTTCGGCTTTTTTGATCAGATCATCTGTGAGCTTCGTTTGGGTGCTCTTTTCTTGGCCACCAGGCTGAAATAATATGGATAGCGAGAGCAACCCACGAATCACAGACTGACCCACGTCTAAAATGACCGCTTGATGGTGGGCAAGGACCGCTGTCATCGCAGAAGTGATCCCAGGATGGTCTTTTCCTGAAACGGTGATGAGGATCAGCGGAGCTACGGGTGAGGTCAACGGGTGAGGTTCTTTTTCCATCCCTCTTTTCTTCTCACAATCAAAGAGGCAAAAAAAGCGTTTTCATTCAATGGGTTAGGATTTAGGCTCAAATCTGCTTAATCTTGATAAAAATAGTTCAATAAAGTAAACTAGGAAATGAAGGGCGTTTTACTCCAATCGGTCATCCGAATCGGATGGAGTCAGGAGTTGAGACATGAAACGAAGGGTTATTTCAAAGGTTGGAATGCTAATGCTTCTGCTTGTGGGCAGTCTTTCGATTCAAGGCCATGCACGCACTGAGAAAAGTAAACATCCTAAAAGAACCATTTCAAGCATTCATTCCAGCAAGCCGGTAGCGGAGTATCCTTCACTTTCGTGGGATCCCAGAATCCAAAAAAATGAATTCCCGTTAGTTACACCAAACGCATCCGAAGAAACTCGTTGGGATCTCATTCCTGGTAAAATTGGGTTCGATCACTCGCAATCGCCAGGTGCTCCGAGCCGTTTTCGGAATATTTTTAATTCTAACTACTATTAAGCCTAAATCAGACTCAACTTAAGAAATTCCTGGATGCTTTTGTCCCTGAAAAAGCAGACCGATGTCTCGAATATCAAAAACCAATGAAATTATCAGAGTCAAAAGTAAGAGACCTCTCCAGATTCTAAATGCGTTGCTTTTAGGAACTTGGGCGACTTTAACATCTCTACGCCACTGCCAGATCAAGGCCACGCAAAGGGGCACCCAAAAGATCAAATGAGCGATTCCAAAAAGATAAATCGTTCGTCCCCAGGTAAAAAGCCCAAGCGACACAGCCACAGTGCCTAGCATCGCTCCTAAGACCCACCAAGCCTCTTTGTGATTTTTCAGAAAAAAACAGGTCGAAATCAAAAGCACGCTCATCCAATCAAGCCAAAGCTGGACCCCGCTGGGGAGAGCTGCAACTTGAGATTGGATTTCATCAAAGATAGAAAGCATCTTCAAGTGTGCCTTAAAGGCACTCCGTTAAGAACCTGTCCGCTCGTTCTGAGCCCAATGTTGATATAGGTTCAAATAAGTCTTTGCGATTTTTTCTGAGGCTTCTTTATTCGACCATCGTCCTTCACGAACTCCCTTGAGGGGCTCCCAAAAAATCGTTCGACCCACAGCAAATCCACTATAACCCTTTGCTTGTGCTCCCACGGCAAGCCATTCTTTTACTTTTTCTTCGTCAGCACCTCGGCCCAAAATCACATTGCCGACGGTGTTTCTTCCGTCGATTCGGGTTTGTTCAGCAATGGCTTCGGCATCGGATACTTTGTCAACACCTTCAATTTTCCAAATATCTGGCTCCACGCCACCTTTTTGAATTTCGCTAATCGCTTGAATCATCAGTTTTGGACGTAATTCTTGCTCGAACCGAAGTTGATTGCCATTCACACTTTTTAATTGATTTTCAGTAGGAGGAACTAAAACTTCAAATAGAAATTTTCGGTCTGTTTCGTGACAGTAGTCTGAAAGCCGTTTCAATCGTTCAACTTGCCGTTGATTCATATGAATATCGTCAGCAGGATTATAGCGAACGAGTACTTTCACAAACGTAGGACCCATGGATTCAATATGCTCTTTGAAATCTTCGCCGTATTCAAAATCGTATTCATTTTGTCCTGATTTTTCAGCGGGATTTGCAAAGAGGTAGCCGTTTTTCTTGGCATCTTCAATAATCTCGAGTCCAAATTGTTCGTCTACTAGGATCCCGGCGCTCGACTTTGGCACCCCTTGCTCTAATGCTAGCTTAAACCCATCATAGATCATCTTTTTATAGCGAGAAATTTCTTGGGTTTCTTCCTCTGTGGGCTGTCGGCCTTTAATGTCAAATAGTTTTGCCGCGAACGACCCTCGGTGATCAAATGCCAAAATGAAAAGTTTTTTTGTATACCCTAGATTTGATGGAAGTGATGATGCCATACTTAAGTTCTCCCTTGCTTGAATTAATTCTCCTGGTGGTATCAGAAAGGAGCTTATTTTAAAAGCCGATGCTTGAGCGCGGGCAGCGTTTTACGTATTTTGGCGAGTTGACTGAGTTTTAGATCTGCGATGATCAGTCCTTCGGAGGTCTTTTTTTCAGCCATTACCGAGCCCCACGGGTCAATAAGACACGTGTGACCAAAAGTTTTTCGACGGTTTGTATTTTTTCCAACTTGTGCCGGAGCAATCACAAAACATTGATTTTCTATGGCTCGCGCTCGAGTCAGGACCTCCCAGTGAGCTTTCCCTGTCGGAACCGTAAATGCAGAGGGAATCAGGAGCACCTGCGCTCCTTTGACAGAGAGCTTTCGATAAAGTTCAGGAAACCTAAGATCATAACAAATGCTTAGTCCCATCGACACCCCCTGAAACGACGGACATACCACACGGTGCCCCCGAGCATAGGTGTCTGATTCCCGATATGATCGGTCTCCCACTAGTTGGATATCAAAAAGGTGTATTTTTGAATAGTTGGCAATAACGTTTCCCTGGGTATCGATCAATTGAGATTGGTTAAGTAACTTTTGAGAACTGGAAGAATGGACGGGGAGACTGCCAGCAAGGATCCCGATCGAATGATTTCGACTTTTTGCTTTCAATGCTTCAAGGGCTTTTGAAAGATAGTCTTTACTAAAGCTTTCAAGTTGACTTCGATGTTCTGAGAGCAATAAAAAGTTTTCAGGAAAACAGATGAGCTTTGCGCCCTGGTCTGCGGCTTTTTCAATCCATCTTAAGGATTTTTCTAGATTTTTTTGCCAGTCTTCAGTGCTGGTCATCTGAACCGCTGCAACGCGTAGCGGTTTGACTTTTTGGGTAGACATTAGATACTTCCTATCAAGATGGGGATTAGATCGGAAAGGGGAATTTTCTTGGGGGATCTGTTTTTCTTGGTGGAAGGGAAATACCCTATGGGGCTTGTGCGTCTAGGGTTATGGATTAAAACAAAAGACAAACAAAAAAAAATTAGAATAAGACAGAGGAGATCTCGATCTGTGCATCGGTTTTCCTTTTTCTTAATTTTAATTGGCCTCTCGTTGGCTTTTCAGCCCAAGGCTTTTGCAGAAAATTTCATCAACGATCCATTGAATGGAAATGAAACCTCGAATGGTGACGATCACAAAGATGAACCAGCCAGGGATGGTTCAAAAAATGAAAATTCATCGGATGTCTCCGAGAATCGTGGAAATGACTCCGACTTTGAATCTAAGATCTTGTCAAAAAATGGGTTAAGGCATTTCAAAGGAGAAGCTTGGGCAGAGCGGATGCTTGCACTTGAGGCAGATCTTTTTTCAATTGTGGATGAGGCAAAAGCTCAGTCAGTTTCAATTGCGCACTATTTAGATCAAAATCCTGATCGAGCGAGAGAATTTTTTGAAAAAGCTCTTGAAGCCTTGGGGCCCAGTGTGATTGCCCTTCCTGATTTTCGTGAGAATGCGAAAAAGCTCGCCCACTGGATCGAGCTTTTTCCAGAGCTAGAAGAAGCGATCCTTGGTGAATCAGTAAGGCCGTTGGATTTAACCACAACACGGTTTAGCGGAAAGTATCAAACCTATCATGCCCTAGAATCACGAAGCATTTATTCACTTTTGTTTTTTGCCTCTACGTTGAAAATCGGGCGCATGGAGTTTTTGTTTCGTGCCTTGTCTCACTATCGGCTCTATTTTAATGAAAAAGGCTATGCAGTCTCCGAAGAGTGGCGACTTCCGGGTGGATTGAATTTCGTCAGTGGGGTTGAAGCGAATTACTTTCGTTGGGGAACGTTGATCCCAGAAGGCAAGCGGAGAACGAATGGTCAGAATGTACGGCACTTTGACGATTGGGTGAGCTTTTTAAGGGCTTCAAATGATTTTGAATCCCGCCATTTTTTCATCGACCTAAATGAAGTGCCAGAAGTAGCTAGGCTTCATTCCGCTGTTTTTTTAGGGCTTTGGACCCGAGATGCTCAATTGGAAGCCTACATCGGCCAACAAACAAGTCAGACTTCTGGAAATTTAAGGTTTTCACCGTGGGACAAGCGTTTAAAAGACTTTTTTATCCGGGGTGAAAATGAAACCATTGCAAAGCTCCCCAAATCAGACGCAGATCATGTTGCAAAGAAACATTTAGTATCCTTGGGCGTGGAGTGGACCAACCAGGTGTTTAAGCGAAAGTTGCGAGAAGCCCCTCATGAGATCGTCCCGCGTCTCATGGCGGTCTTAACTCAGCCAATTTCGAGAAATTTAGAAGCGAAAGTTCTCTGGGCTCTTGAGAAACTCAATCTTGAAACCCTCCCTCCCCAGTATCGTCAACAGATCGCAGACGGACTTTTTAATGCTTTTTTAGTTCACTATGCTCCTGAACCTCAGGCTCCAGTGAATGCCACCATTTATCTTCGAGCGTTTCGTTTATACTTGAAAATGGAGGGCAAGGATTTCGATGTGACCGAGCGGTTGGTGAAACTAGCTCTTCAGATTGAGTCACAGGGGTATTTGCACGAATCGTTGCCCGAGCAGGTTTCAGAAGAGAGTCTCACACCTCGGGCGATTCAAGAGGAAATCAATCAAGCCGTCCGAAACCGATTTGAACAAAGAATCGATTATGCAGCACTACTTCAAGCTTTTAGAGACGAGATTAGTCATACGAGCGCAGATCGAAGAATCGTGGTGTGGCGTCTTTTAAAAAAATTGAACCAATTTGATGAATACTTTTTACAGGCCGGCGTCGACCAGCTCTACGACCCCCTCAATAAAACAAGTGAAGATCGACTGGTTAAGGAACGCTCTAAAGAAGCTTATGAAGACTCTATCAGAATGGCGATTTTGGCTTATCTAAAAAGTGTAGCAAGACATCATCTTAAGGAAGTGAACTTTCATTTAGCAAACCTGTTAAATCATCAGCCTGAATTCGCACCAAAGATCTTTAAGTTTTTTCCGCGGTTCGTCGCTCTCACGCTCGGAGATCGAAGTAAAAGCGATAAGAACGGTGAATCCGGTTCTAACCCGAATAAAGGTTCGACCAGTGGAGATTCACTCGGTGCGTGTGGAAGGCTCCATCAAGGAGGCTCTTAGTTTTTCTAAAGCCATTCGGTGTGGATGATGGGGTGCTTTTTTTTGTCTGACTCCCATTTCTTTCGTCCTCATGCTAAGACCTAGGGTCATGTCAAAGTTTCTTAGTAACCAGCCCTACAAAGGCACTCGGGATTTTTTCCCACCCCAAATGCGCCAATTTCAAGCGGTCATGCGACAGCTAGCGACGATTGTTGAGCGTTTTGGTTTTGAACCTTATGATGGACCTCTTTTAGAGTCGTTTGAGCTTTATGCAGCCAAAACGGGTCAAGAGATTGTAGAAAATCAGCTTTATTGGCTCGAGGATCGTTCGAAACGAAAGTTGGCAATTCGGCCAGAGATGACTCCAACCCTTGCTCGCATGGTTTCTCAACAAGTCATGGAGCTTCCAAAGCCGATTCGTTGGTATAGCATACCTAACTTATGGCGCTATGAGCGACCCCAACGAGGTCGCCTTCGAGAGCATTGGCAGCTCAATTGCGAT
>CAYLWK010000206.1:0-4520 GCA_964387255.1 uncultured Oligoflexia bacterium | reverse complement strand
CAGCCATTTTAAAAAATGACCTTCTGGATCAATGGCCCTCATTTTAATAAGTTGCATTCTCGTTGTTTCATTTGTAATCACCCCTAAAGGGTATCGACGACCTAGTTTTCTGAGCAATTTTTGGTAACCACTTTTGACCCACGCTGCTCGAATCAGGTTTTCTAATTCTTCTTCATAGCGATTAATTAGTTGAAGTATTTTATCTGGATTAAAGCGTTCGCTTTTTTCTACCCATTTTTTTAGATATAGAACCCGATTATGACGCGATGGATTTGATTTGTCTAGATTTCGTTTAACCTCGAGTCGAGCGTTGATATAACGAACTGAGCTAGAGTCGATGCCGATACGGCTCATTGCTTCACTATACAAACCTGATGAAGGAATTAAGGTATCGTCTAGGTCAAAATAAATGGCTGATATTTCACCCGTCATGTCACCCTCATTTGACAGAGACTTAGCAAAAGACCCATCTGCTGTCACTGGGTATTGCTGACTTTATCCAAGTGGTTAAGTCATTTACTCTAGCAATGGCTACGAAATACCCGTATATGTAGAAAATATGAATACTTGGCTAAGAAAATTCAAGTGTATTATCTTAGAGCGTCACCGACTCAAGCTAGTTTCTTCTCTTAATAAGGCACTTTCTGAAATGGCGCTGTCAGGAAGTCATTCGTATAGTAAAAGAACACGACCGTTGATTATAATAGCTAGCATTCGCAAGGAAGCCACTTTCTATAGAGTTTTAGATCTATTACTGGGGATGTATCTTGAGAAGAAGGGCGCTCGGGTGCAAATCATTGGTAATGATAAGGTTTTAGCGCATGAAGACTACGGAAAATGGGCCTTTGATGACACCAGCGTTGTAAAAACTTCGAAGCGAATTCTTGTTAAAGCTCTTATTAAATTGCTAAGCGTCATTAGGCGATGCTGGTGGAGTAAAATGGAAAAGGAAGCCGATCTATACGGATTGGACTTAAGGTTTTTCCCAAAATTTTTTGGATATAGTAAGATCTTGAATGTCCGAGATGTCAACTTTGCTAAAAATCGCGCAGCAGAAAAGATCAAAGAATATCGACAAGGCCTGCGTTTACCCTCTCAAATCGAAGCCTCTCATAGGCGATATTTTGGAGGTAGAGATTTTGACTGGAAGAATCCTCTACATTGTCAATACGCGGAAAAAAGTTTTTTTAATGAGGGGATAGCGATTCAGTTGGTTCAAAAAATTATTGCAAAAGAAAAACCAGATTTAGTGTTGACCTTAGATGGCATTTATTCAACAGCCGGTTGTCTTCTAGAAGCATTCAAAAAAATGGATGTCCCTCACTTAATTTATCAAGATGGGGGTGAGAACTCACGGAAGTTTCGATTTTCGAAAAACCATTGTTCAATTCCGCGTCCAGAGCAAGACTGGCTCAGATTCTGTTCAGAGCTATCCAAGGGACGTCGTTTGCCAAGTATCGATTCTGGTGTTCCAGCATTAGTCAGAAGGCTGTCTTGTGACTTAGAAAACCCTAATAAATTTGAAAAACAATTTTTGGATCGGCATCAAAATAGGTTAATCGCGGCTAATCGAGTGGTAGGAATTTTTCCCAATCTTACTTGGGATGGCGCGATTCGAGAGAGGGACACTATCTTTAAAAGTCTCAATGACTGGGCGGAAAAGACGTTAGAATCCTCTAATGAAAGGAGTGACTCGGTTTTCATTTTTCGCGAACATCCTTATTCTCGAGGGTTTCTGGACCCTCACGAAAGTTGTATTTATTTATTGAAAGAGAAGTATGGCTCTTTAGAAAGATGTTTCCCTAATGTAATATTTTTGGACGGGTCAACACGGATTCGTTCCTACTGGTTAATTAAAAAAATTATAGATTGCAGTGTTGTTTATAATGGAACCTTGGGTGTTGAGGCTGCTTATCTGGAAAGGCCTGTGTTATTTGCAGGAAATTCCCCTTATCGGCACTGTAGAATCGGCTTTGCTCCAGAAACCACCGAAGAATATTTTAATTTATTGAGGACCTTAAATCCGCAGAGTAAAGAGTTTAAAGTAATTAAAAATGGACTTAAAGAGCGCGCAATCCTTGCATACGATTATCATTTTTATGATAACTTTCATTATTTCCCCATTCTACCAAGATGGGAAAGTTACTCTTTGGCCTGGGATAAGTACTGGGACGATTGGGACTTAAAGATCTCCAAGTTAGATCCAGAAAAAAACTCTGAGCTGGATAGTACGATCGATTACATACTCTCACATTGTGACAAGAAAAATACTTCTTGCAATAAAAATGATATTAGTGAATTGGAGCGTTAAATCATGAAAAAAAAAACAGTATTTATCCTTGTAAGCGACTCAGAGTCACATGATTTATTTTATCAATTTTGTAATAGGCTTAATTCTGAAGATGAGACTCATGAGTACGTTTTGATTAATGGCCATGGGCAGGAAAAACCGACTGGAATCTCGCTCTATAAAGATTTTGGATCATCGGAGATTGAAAAAGAAAATTTAAGTCAAAAAATACGCGAGGAGTACAACATTGAGCCTAGTTTTGTCATTAACTCTGACCAAGAGTTGATGTATCATGACTTCAGTCGTGAATATTTTATTCGCAAAGCGTTTTTCACATTGAAAAAATTGGATGAGCTGTGTGAAGAATATGAAGCCATGCATGTGTTTAGTCCAGGGGGGGGGACGTTATTTACTAATTGTTGTGTTGAATATTTTCAAAATATCAACGTGAAAGTACATAGAATTTACCCTATTCATTATTTCAATCCAGATCAGAAAGAGATCACTTATCATTTTTGCCCCAATAATTATTTTAGACTCAGGGAGAAAGGGGTAATCGCCACAGATTCAGAGAGGTTTCTTAGATCTAGAGAGAAAGCTAAAAGGTATATTGATTATGTGAAAAACGGAAAGCTTCAACCTGATAGAGATGCTAGAAGTTCATCGAAAAGAGGAGCTTTTTCACCAAATGGACTTGGACAGTTTTTTAAGGTCGTCTTTAGATTCAGTGTAAAATCGATACTGAAAGTTTTCGGTTCAAAGCGGCGTAATGGGCGAGAGAGAGTTGCAATTTTGGCATACTTTTCACGTGTTCGATTGGATTTAAGACGATGGCTCGGTAAAAAAGTCGAGTGGAAAAATAAAAATTACTTTTTATGCGTTTTGCATCACCCAATAGACTCTCAGTTGACATTTAGAGGACGACACTTTAGAGACCAAATCGCTATGGTGAGGCTTATTGCTTCAAATCTACCAGAAGATATGGAGCTCATAGTAAAGGAGCACCCCGTTTTTCCAGGGATGATGCCGTATAGTGATATTCGACAGCTAGAGAAGATGTATCCTCATTGCCACTATATGGACTATTCCTATAATGACCCTAACATTTTAAGAAATGCCAAGGGGTTAATCACCATCAATTCTACAGCTGGAATAGAGGCAATGATATTCGGTGTTCCGGTTCTAGTACTGGGGGAGTGTTTTTATAGGGGCGCTCCAGGAACCTATCAGCTTGATTATTTTTGGGACCTAACTCAAACTTTGACGGAAATGTTATTGAAAAAAGAAAAAGACGAAAAAAAAGAGCACGTCATTGATATTCTTTCTCGGCTCTTTTATGACTCTGAGCCAGTCAAGCATCATCATGATAAAACTGCAATAGACTATATAGCTGAAGGCATTAAGCTTCGAGTGCATCAAGAGCTTTGACGGCCAGACTTCATAATTTCTGAACATTTTGAAACTGAACAGTTCATCATCAAATCGATTATTGATAAGTGACTCAAAAAACTTGAATGTATTTGAGGATAGCTAGAAGGCTCATAGTGATGGTACTGCAATGAGATGCCATAGTCAGAAAAAGGATTTTCCTTTTGTATATATTCTTTTGACCCGGGAGCAGATAAGTAAATGTCTGCATTGAGCTGCTGACACAGATTTGCTAATAAAAAGGCTTTGTTGCCCACCGGCTTTAGAAGAGTGCTTCGGACCAAAGGTGTTTCAATGTCTAAGTAATTGTTTATCTTCTCGATAAGATCAATATTTAAATCAGATAGGTAAGTAGGCTCATTATGATAGGCATTTTCTAGAATGGGAAATACCGAGTCGAAATGCGGAGCTTTTCCATAACTTTGCTTAATCGTGTTGAGATGTTTATGGGCAAACCCTGTATCCCAAGCAATTTCAATGTCAGAAATTTGCTTATTTTGAGCCCCTTTCGAACGAACCGAGACAGTAAGCATTTTGACACCATTGGCTGTGTTGATTCTGTTTCTTTGTTGCCAAGACCTTTTATTGAAATTTACGCAATCGAGAAATACAAACTCATCAACCCTTGTTATCATATCAAAGTATCCCACCCAGGGTAAAAAGGTAGGTTGCATGATTGCGATTGATTTCATGAGTTAAGGCTTACCCTTTCTTAGAGTTATTATAAGCTGGAGAGAGACGTTTTTGCCATCCCGATACCACTTTTTCCATATTCATTACCATTATAGAATAAATACAAGCT
>CAYLWK010000205.1:0-3582 GCA_964387255.1 uncultured Oligoflexia bacterium | reverse complement strand
TTACTAGCTACTATTCTATGCATTAAATCTTACTTTATCATTCTTTACTATGCCTTGGTCATCTGCTCTTTTTCAAAGTTAAATGATTCTCAATGCGATAAACCTCATACTGAGGTCCTTCGTAGGGGTGCGCCTCAAGCATCGCCCTGACTGCATTGTCCACATTCTCCTCCAAACAATATATTTCAACTTTGTATTCTTTTACTTTTTCAAGTTTTCCCATTTGTCCTGTATGAGGATTCGCTCCTTCGAGTGGACGAAACTCTGCTTGACCCAATGTTTGCCAGCATTGCCTATCGTAACGTTCATATTTCCCAGCACCCGCCTCAAACATGGCATCTTTGACTTTCTCGAGATGCTCTACCGGAACCGTAAATGAGATTTTCTTCATAAATGACTACCTCTAGGTTTTATTTTGGGTCGTGGATTCTAGAATCCACTGTAGAAAGTGATCATTTGCATCTACAATTTCAAAAAATGAAATTATCGGAACCTCATCCGAATGAAGATCGCACACAGCTTTTTTAATGGCTTCAGTTTTGGAGCTTTGAGTAAATATAGAAATATTAAAATAAGTCCGCTCTTTGAGCTCGCCTTCCCACCAATAGGTCGACAATCCTTCGGTGATCAAGCCGCCGGCCACAAGGTTCTTTCGAGCCAACTCGGAAAGAAGTTGCTTTGCTTCTTTTTGAGAAGTTGCACTCACTATGCCTCGATAGTATTTCATTGACGCTCCTTTACCACGGCATTAGGTTTCCATTGTGCTCAATGAAGGTTCCTGAGTCTTTGAGACTAGCTTCACTCATGATTTTTACAAGACCGCTTGCTGACTCAGAGGCTTCAAGTCTAGCGTTTGATCCTCCCATATCCGTCTTTACCCAACCTGGATGAAACAAAAGAGTCGTAACTTCAGGAAACTCCCCTGAAAACGTTAAAAACAATGAATTTAACGCAGCCTTCGATGCACAATAGTGATAGCTAATGAACTCAGGATGATCTTGGTTCACTTTTTGTGAACCTAATTGGCTAGAAATCACACAGACTTTTGGATGATTGGATTCTTGAAGCTTCGGCAAAAGTGCTTTTGTGAGGAAAAGTGGTGCAAACGCATTGGTCATAAAGGTTTCTTCCATGGCACTAAGGCTGATAAGATTCAGTCCGTTTGAGCCTTCCAAATGGATTCCTGCATTATGAACAATGAGATCAAGCTTTTCTATCTCGTTAAGGTCACTCGGAAGTTTTCCACTGAGGGCAACATCTCTCACATCTAACTCAACGATGCTCAGATTCTCATTTTCTTCCGAGAGCCTAACTAATTCATCAGCCTTAGATTTATCTCGACAGGATGCCAAAACCGAGAAGCCTTTTTTAAGAAATTCTTTAGAAAGCGCTAAACCAAGCCCTCTATTTGCACCTGTGATCAGAACTTTTTCCAACTTCGAACCCATATCATTTTTTCCTTGGCTTTAAATCTCAACTTAAACATTGCAACTCATTTGAACCACCAACCTTTTAAACCATTCTGAAAATTTAGACAGTAAATCTACACTAGGTTTTTCGGCGATCTATGAAAACACTTGACCATCACCACATCGGTGTCAACGTAGTGGGTGTCTGCATACGAGAATTCCCATTTTTTGGAACCCACTTTCTGAAACCCTTGACTGAGGTAAAACGAAATGGCTTGTTCATTCTCATCCCAGACACCCAGCCAAACTCCTTTTTTCCCTTCGTTGATCAGGACTCTTTCTGCAAACTGAAGAAGCTCTTTGCCAATCCCTTTTCTATGATATTTTTTAAGAACATAAAACCGCTCTAAATGAGATAAATCCTTAGGTTGTACGAATTCAGGAGGCGCCTCATTAATCAACTTAAAATATCCAACAAGTGCTCCATTCAGACTAGCAACATACGTTTGAACACTTGGATCGGCTAACTCTTTTTTGAGTGATTCAGGACTGAAGGTGCTAGCAGCATATTCCCGGGCCATCTCAGGTGGACGGTGAACACCCTTCCCCTCATAAGTATCAACAAATGTCTCACTACATAACTCTGAAAATGGGTTTAGATCCGCATTCGTCACAGCATGTATTCTCAGTTCATTCGACATTCAATCCTCCTTAGAAGGATGCCTAGGAATCTATTGAAAAAGTTAAAAGCGATCGATTGCATCACAATACTGATAAGATGTATCTCGATAGAAGTGATCAAGCAAGGACTTGATCCACCCCTAAAATAGTGAGCCTTAAGGTATTTAAAGACAAGAAAACGTTAGAATTGGTAGTGATTCCACCCTACGAAATGCTAATTCTGCCCATAGGCACATTCATAAAAATACATCGTCACTCCAGTGAATCCAGCTTGAGTGACGTTACATGTTTGATTGAGATAATTTCCCTCTCCTAAGAAGGCACCTATATTGGGATGAAAAATACATTCTTCATTATTCTCACATAACCCATTGTCATTTCCGATCCCATCTCCCCAGATCTCCACGGCATTGACTAAATAAGTTGAAGCGCCGTAATAGGTATTTGTGTTGGTGAGGATAATGCTTTCCGTATCCGTTGGGCTACCATTAATGGATGCTGGACAATCTGCTCCATTAGTCGGAGCTCCGTGTACTTCTAAAATGCCTGTGGAGTCACTTGAAAGGATTCGAAGGTCCCAGAGTTGACAGGTTTCAGTGGCAGTACAAGCACCACGATGATTCGCATCTGGATAGGCTGCTACGTCAGACTTACCCCAGTTTCGATAAAACGAATCAAAGGTGTACCAATTCTCTGGAGAGGTTCCCGGTGCAAGATTCGTATCATAATCTGTCTGACCCGATCCATCTTCAATCGTGCTCGTACTATCAGCGGTCGCTTTTCCTATGATAGAGGTACTAAAATCCGCAGTCGTTGTGAGGGGTGCGTTTCCGGCCGCTGTACCATGGTTACACGAAGCATCGAGCGTCGGTGTGGTCGCTCCGGCATCAATGTAACACGTCGGTGTTCCACCTAAAATAAATTCGCTGTAAAATTCATTGTTGTCGGCGGCAGCACTTAAAATTCGAATCACATCACTATCGAAACCAGCGAGCTGAGTGTAGATAGAACTCGGCCCATCAAGATCGATTCCACCATTGGTTCCACTCACATAATATAAATTACTTGCTCGGTGACTTCCAGATCCCCCTGCGAATTGAATTGCTCTGCCTGTTCCACTAAATATAAAAGTTCCACTCGCCAAAGTCGTTCGATCTCCTCGCATATCAATGATTCCACCCAAGGCAATTATCTCAGAAAGAATAGAATCATCAGTGCTTGGATTAAAAACGTATCCCCCAATCTGATTGCTAGCAGCAATCACTTTCTGCGCTAAAGTGCCTTGGCTTGCTGATAACATTCCATAGTCTGAATTATTTGCAAGAACCACATTATAAAGATGAAGCCCTTCGGCATCTGGATCAATGCCATTGGCAACGCCAGCCGTCCCATTGCTAATAATCTTAGAGAAGGTAATTTTTGCGTTTGTGGAAGTGGAATCGATCGCAATCCCATCGTCATCATTATTGTAGATCACCGACTGGTGGACTCG
>CAYLWK010000204.1:0-6036 GCA_964387255.1 uncultured Oligoflexia bacterium | reverse complement strand
TGTCTCTTCGAAACCGCACTTTGGAAGCACTGTAAGACAAGCTTGCCGGTCGCTTCAGCAACAAAAGGATAGTACATTGTTGGCAACTGAAAGTAGCAAATACTATTTTCTGACAGGGCCTTATCAAGATCTATAGCGTTTTCGGTGGATACGAATAGATCCCTTAGTTCACCTTGGGTGAAATAGCTTAGCTGGGATGTTAAACCACTGACCTTTTCTTCTCTTACCCTTTCGCTTGAGTGATAGAATTTTTCAATCTCATTTATTCCTGAAGTCAGTTTCGTTTTACCTAAGGCATCTCCTAAAGCGTTTTTGTCCGTCAGAAGTCTGTAGGCACCATCAAAGGATAGTTCCTTTCTTTCATGAAGAAGATGGATTGCAGATAAGAACAATTTGAACTGAACGCTCTTGTAATACTCATTATCCATTGGAAATGAGGAAAACACTCTTTCCGCTACAACCAAAGGACTTGCGCCTGAAAGGGGATTAAAGGGAGTAGACTGGCCTATATGCGCAAGAGAGAAGAGTTTGAAATCTTCTTCTCTACCAGCCTTAACGCAATAGCTGTAAAGCTTATCGAGGAAAGATTTGTCAGATTTTCCGTCGATGATAAGAGTTCCAGCTCCCTGTTCAATATCATTTACAATCCAAGGAAGAATGACACTTTCTGTTTTTCCGGCGCTTGTAGTGCCTATGACTTGGGTGTGCGACGTTCTATAGCGTCTCTTTAGATGAAGTTCCTGACCTGTATCATTTGTACCAAATGGAACAGAGCCATTATCCTTCTCCGTAATCGATCTTTCAAAGTCGGCTTTGCACCTTCTATTCCAAAGGAATGATCCTAAAATAGAGATCACCGTTAGAAGGACTAGTTGAAAAGAGAGAACTAACTTTACGGGGTGATTCTCCCAGTACCATTTCAATCCTAATTGTAGTTTGGTTACCAGTAAGCCCAAGAACAATGTAACTGCAATAGTCAGAAACAGGTGGTCATTGGAACTCTGAGTACTTTCGGGTTTCTCTTCCATGGCTAAATCCCGAATGACTGGTCTAGGTAGATCATGAAGGAGAGACCCTTATCAACCGTGATGTAGGGGCGTTCCTGCTTCATGTCTTCGGCATAGAGTTTAGCTTGATCGATTGCCGAGAGTTCTACGCCTCCAAGAACTGCATTCTTGAGACTTCCAGGAGAGTAGACTTGAGCCTTATTGGCCTGTTTATCCTTCAATCCTTCTGCAAATCCTCCAATGAAGTTCCCAAGAAAACGACCTGATTGCTTCTTGAAAGCACCTGAGTGGTATTCTCCTGCTAGTCCTGGAGACATATTCGGCATAAAACCCATTCCTGAAAAGGAATGCTCTTCTCCACTTGGATAAACCAACGTGTGAAATCTAGCCTTTAACCTGCTCTCCTGAGGGTCAAAACTGCCATTTCCAATTGCCCGTGAACCGAGAGGAATGAGAAGCTGGCCCTTCCAATAGATGTCCTTAATCACTTCCGCTAGAATTGGAGCGCCGCTCTGACTGGAAATAAGACTATTCACTAGTCTGACGGGAAAGGTGCTTCCTACTGGAAGCTTATCTCCTGATCCTCCCTGCCGATTAACCAATTGCGAAGTATCTCGTTGCCTTTGTACCGAAGGAGCGGATCTAGATGAGGTACTAGGGGAAACATCGTAAATGCCTCCGATTCCGCCCATTGAAATGGAACCGGCAGGTTCTTTCTCTCCATTCTGATCCCCTTCTTGCACAGTCTGTGAAAATGCTTTTGGCTCTACAGATTGTGTCGGAACTGAGAGAAGAACCACTAAGCCTATAAAGGCGACTGCACAGCTAATCCAAGTCACCTTCTTTAGGTTTATTGTTCTTTTCTTTGCAAATGGGCACTCCTTTTCAAGAAAGTAGTTACCCAGTGACTCTTTTGAAAATGTCATGATCACCTCTAACTAAGGGGACCAAACCGAGGCAAATATAGATCCAATTCTGTTTCAGAGTTCTTTTTCCTGATTTTGACAGTAAATCTAGGTTTGATCCTTTTTTTAAGGGTATCTTTGTGAAGTGCAACGACACCCCGGTAAGTTGAATCCTCGGATTTCCATATTTGAATACTATGTATTTTCAGTTCACTCTTTGACTGATGAACGGAAAAGCTATCTGAATCGACTTTATCTTTAGTGTTCACTTGAAAGCCGAAAAGGTAATAATTGTTGCTTCTCGGCCAGCCCACCCAGTCCAGAGCTACTTGATCAGCTCCTTTCTTGCTGGTTTTTCGATAGTTTCTTTTTATAATCCTGGATTGGTTTCCAACCCTCGTTTCCGTGTCTTTCCTGGTAACTTTGACAATTTCATTTGCTTTCGATTTCGGTCCGGTCACCAGGTTGAAATGGAAAACATCTTTGTCGGTAAATACGAGCAGATTCGTTCTGACATTTGGAATGACTGGCTTTACAGTCACAAAGTTCTTAATGAACTCGACCTTATATGCGTCCTGTGCTCCAACAATGGCATTATTTGGCCTGGAATCGAAATAAATGGCCGTAGAAATATCAATTGCCGTTCGAATTAGCCCAATCTCCTGATCCTTGAGGACCATAGTGTTCACTTTCCCCGCCGAAGCAGGGAAAGTGATGAAAATTGTTAGTAAGGTTAGTGTTCTAATCATTCAACCCCCAATAATGATTTTCTGGTGGATTCGATTCTTTGTTCACTCCCAATGTAAATTCCTTCAGGGTTTTCCTGAGTTCTGTCTCCAAAGACGTAAGCGAAGTTCATATTCATCGGATGAGTGGCTCTGATTCCTTCGACTACAAGAATTCTTTCGCCTTTGATTTCTACAGTCCGCTTTTCAACATTTACATTCATGTGATCAATGTAGAATTTTTGTGATACCTTCTTATCGTTCGCAAGATTAGAGGCCTTTTGGTTTTCAGCCTGAAACGATTTCTGAAAATCACTAGCCACATAGTTTGAGGCTCCCTTAAACTGATCCCCAATTTTTTCCCATTTCCAGTTATGCCTAAAGGAAACATACTTTCTGACTGCTCGTTCTACCTCTTTCTTCACAATGCCCTCTTTTGGCGTTTCAACCTTGATGAAAGTAGTTTCTGGTCCAAAAGCTGACACTAACAAGGGATCCCTAAGCGCAAGAACAACGATACAAACTGTTTGAACCAAGACCATAACGCAGGTTCCGGATAACAGTCCTTTTAGTATCTGGTTTTGCGCCTCTTCGTTGCCCCAGATTTCAAACCATCTTCTTTGAATATTTCGAATCATATTTTCTCCATTTTTTCTTATGAGTTTTGCTTAGGTCCTGGCGGTGGAGCATAGATCGTCTTTGGTGGAGGAAGTAATCCAGCCACTTTGGGAGCAGGTAAGTAGCCTTTAATGTTCGGTGCCGGAAGTTGCTTGGTTTCAGGTACACTCTCTGCATTTCCTGAGCCTCCCGAGAATGAAAAAGATTTGCCTGTCATTCCCAGCCTGGAGTTGAATGCCCCGAATCGAGATAGTGAACTTCTTCCGAAACTCACGGCTTTTGCAGCATATGCCGGAGCCGCGATCATTGTTGCAGCTGTAATTGGACTAAGGTTTCCTGCGAGAGAGGCAAAACCTCCTCCTACGAGGACATTGACTACCTTTGGAGTCGCGATCAAGCAGAGAGCAACTACAAAGTTAAGCACAATTACAGTTAAATAGTTCCCATCGGCAGCATAAGCATTTCCAAATGGCAACGCGATTAGAATTGCCGACAGTACCGCCCATACAATCTTCCATGACGCAATCTGAATCATGGAAGAGAATAGCGTGTATGTCATCTTTGAGCTGAACATGTGAAATAAAAGAATCAGAGGAGAGAGAATCATCAGGAATATCCAACTAAAATGATAAACGGCAATCATTACATACCTTGCAATGTAAACGATGACGTATGAAAGAAATGAAAGAACGGCCACCATCAGGTCATTAAAGGCAAGAAGCACACTGGATGGAGACAAAGTATAGTCCTTAGTTTTCTGCGCTGCCATTTGCATCACATTGTCAAGACCGCTCATATCGCTGATTTTGTCTGAAATTCCATTTGAAATGACTAGTATGATGTCCGTAGCTTCTTGAAATCCCACTAACAACAAGGTTGCAATGAAGGCTCTTTTCAAGAGATCAATGAAGTTTCCACCTCCATTTGATCCCCTAAACCAGTTAATAAGAACTCCAACTGAAAAGAAGATCGGAAGCAATACATAATACATTGATCGAAACTCCTGATGGAGCTTGAAGGCGAGATCGCCCAATAGTTCAAAGTTCTGCATGCGAACTCCTTATTGATTCTGTTTTAAGGAAGGAAGTGAGTAATTACCTTTGAGTTCACCAAAAGCGTCGGATAGGCCTTCGTATTGCATCTTGAATTGTTGGGAACTCAGTTTTTCCTTTTTGTTCGTAATAGCCAGTTGAGCTCCTTGCATTTTCAGCAGAGCTGCATTGGTTCTTAGGACCTGGTTCATAACGTGAATAAGGACACCGATTGATTGAGCAGTCAGTTTAGCGGCTCCTTGAGGACTTACAGAATGAGCATGTTGCTTAATTCTTTCTGCTTCGGGGTCGACTCTTTGAGCATACTCGAAGGCCTGATTGTGCATCTGAATTGCTTCAGCGATGGTTTGATCTGTATTTTGTTGAGCCCTAGCTTCCGCTGTCCTTGGAATGTGGCCATATAGGCTTTCAAGTAAACGCTGTATTTGCGAGATATCCCGCAGATCAGAGAAAACACCTGGCTTGAGGGTCGAGTTCACCGTTTGAATCAGGTTGAGGGCGTTTCGTATTCCTGTGTTGATATCCCTTATTAATCCAAGTGTATCCCGGGAGCTCGATAACAGATTCTTGAGTTGCAGTAATTGTTGAACGGCATTTGCCAGAATCTGAGTCAAGACAACAACGTCGCCTCCAAATAAATCAGCTTTCGCTCGTTTTGGGTAGAGCGGTGTGACGAGCAAGACTATGCCCATCAGGGCACATGTAAACTTCCTCTTCATTATTACCTCCCTTAGGCGGATTGTTTCAGTCCGTTTGAACTCCCAAATGGATACTTACTGGCTGCATCGAATATGTGTTCAGCAATGGTCTTTTCAGGGTAGGTGGATAACAAACGACTTAAGTAGGAGTTGTCTTTTGCATCACTGGTAGCCAACCAGTATTCTACAGGAGTTGGGCATACTCTAATGACAGTTCTATCATCGTTTGCGATGAGAAAAGCTTCCGAATAGTGGCCCTTTTCTTGTCGAAGCGACTGAATCAGCGAGATTTCATGATCGTTGAGCTTCAGAATTCTCTTCATCGGTTCGAGATCACCGCGCTGAAGGAGGATAAACTTCGTGGCGGTATTTGAAAGAATTGCATTTCCTATTGGCGATGAAACGATTTCATCTAGACCCTGTGTAATAAACGTAATTCCAGATCCCGTTTTGCGAAGAGTACGGACACAATATTCCATAAACTGACTGGAAGCCGGATCTTTAAGGCATTCCCATGCTTCATCCATCAAAATTCTCTTTGGTCTCTTCTTGATTGCTTCGTCTGAGCTCTCAACACGGCCTAGAATAAAGTCAGTAATAATTAAGATCATTACCGTTTGAAGGTCTGGATAGCTAGATAGTCCCTTTAAGTCGAAAACAACGACGTCATTCTTCAAATCAAATTGATTCTGACCATCCAGAAGGCGTCCATAGGGACGATCTCCAGTCCATGGAAACAACATTTTAGCAAAGTCATGTAGAGCATTTTCTCCAGAATCCTCCAATGTCTTTCTTAGGTCAGATAGAGTAGGAGAACTTCCTTTCTTACGTTCATAGGTACGAATTATTGCTTCTTCAAGTAGGCTTTTATGGAGTTTCGACAGCTTCGAACTCCCTTCGTCAGTGAATATCTTCTCCAGCATGGCTAACAGAAACTTCACTTTTTGAGGCGAAGGCTCTGTCTCATTCGCCAACTGTAGCGGATTGATAACAGTGCAATCTTCACCTTTTTTTGGGGGTGAAATTTCAAT
>CAYLWK010000203.1:0-6158 GCA_964387255.1 uncultured Oligoflexia bacterium | reverse complement strand
CATCGATCCATTCAGTCGAAACCTTCAGTGAGTCCTTCGAATCTTTACTTAAAACCTGGCAAAAAAGACCAAGAAGCCTTGATTTGTTCAATCGACCGGGGCGTGCTCGTCACACATCTCATGGGACTTCACACTGCCAATCCTATTACCGGACAGTTTTCACTCGGCGCGAATGGCCGGTTGATTGAAAAAGGAAAACTGAGCACACCTCTACGAGAGTTTGCAGTAGCGGGAAGCATGTTTGATCTATTTTCTAGAATCGATGAAGTGGGCTCAGATCTTCGATTTTTTGGAACAACTGGGGCGCCAAGTGTGCTAGTCAGCGAACTTTCCATTGGGGGGAAGGATTGAAGTATCAAGTCGGGTTCAAAACAGACATTGGGGTGCGACGAAAACAAAACCAAGACAATGGTTACTATAATCTGGACTTAGGTCTTTTTGTTGTGGCTGATGGGATGGGAGGTCACCAAGGCGGTGAAATCGCAAGTCAGATTGTCGTCAGTGAATTGCCAAAATCCATCGAAAAATCAACGCAAAAGCAAGATTGGAACCCAACGGTTTGTCTTGCTGAGAGCATTGCTCAGTCGAATCAATCGATTTATCGAAAAGCTCAACGAAATAAAAGTCTTCAAGGGATGGGCACGACGACGACAGCTCTTCTTTTTAAAGATCAACTGCTCACGATTGGACAAGTCGGAGATAGCCGCTGCTATTACCTCCGTCCTGGATCAATCTGGCTTCTCACGCGAGATCATTCACTCGTAGAAGAGAAACTCAGAGCAGGCTTAATCACACGAGAACAAGCACGCACAGATCAAATGAAAAACGTCATCACTCGATCAGTCGGGTTTGAAGAAGATTTAGACATTGACACTTACGAGATGGAAGCTCAACCTTCGGATGTTTATTTGATTTGTTCAGATGGCCTTTATGGCATGATCGAAGATCAAGAAATTTTATCGATTGTTGAAAAGGAATATTTTCAAAATCGAAATCTCCAAAAAACCGCGGATGCGCTCGTGAAAGCGGCGAATGACGCTGGCGGAGAAGATAATGTCACTGTCTTACTGATTGAAATTGAAGGGAACCCTTAGCTCATGGCCAATCGTTTTTTTACTGTCTTAGTTATTCCTGAGAAAACTTCCAAAGTCCGACGCTGGGTCATCCCAAGCTGGATGGTCAAAGGCAGTGTCATTGCATTGGGGTTTGTGGCTGTCTTGGCGTTCATGATGTTTTTGGACTACTGGTATGTGATGGGTCAAATTGATCTCAATAATGATTTAAAAATTGAAAACCGTCGCCTTCGTCAAGAAGTTCAAATCTTTAGAAATAAAATGCGCACCGTTGAGAACACCATGGACCGCGTGAAGACTTTCACTACACGCTTGAAAGTGATCACCAATATTGAAGATCGTGAGAGTTTAGTTCAAAAGCTCGATCAAGACCTTCCCAATGCTTCCGAAAATATTGGAACATCCGATTTAGCTGAAACCAAAGATCCAAAAGCCCAAATTGATCTGACGACTTTTTATGAATCAAATGAAAGTAAGAATCCAGAAAACCTTCGCCTTAGGCGTCAACAAGAAGAACTTGAAGAAATGTTTGCGGATTTAAACCATAATTCGTTGATCGTCGAACAAGAGCTTCAAGATCTTTATGAACTTTTAGTGGATCAAAAATCCTTTTTAGCAGCACTCCCCACGATCAAACCTGCCATCGGGTATTTCACGTCGGGATTTGGGATTCGAAAGTCACCTTATGGAAGACGAGTTAAGATGCATGAAGGACTTGATATCGCAAACCATATTGGTACTACGATTCGAGCCACGGCAAATGGTCAGATTCGCTATGCTGGAAGAAAACTCGGCTACGGAAAGACCGTAATCATCAATCATGGTGACGGTCTTGAAACTTGGTATGGACATACCAAGCGAATCTTTGTCAGAAAAGGTGAAAAGGTTGAACGAGGTCAAAAGATTGCAGCCATTGGAAATACAGGTCGCTCAACGGGACCTCATGTGCATTACGAAGTTCGAGTGCACGGCATCCCAGTGGATCCGCTTCACTATATCTTAGAAGACTAACCAAGCTCACTTCAAACTAAGAGGAGAGATAATTTAGATTCTCAAAGACTCTCGTTAGTTATAATAAGGGTCGATGGGTTTTTTCTTATAAGCCCTTGGTCCTATGGTGGCGTATTTACTAACCAGAGTTTTCAATAAAACCGGATCCACCCCTTCAGCAGGTTTTGGAATCACATTGATGGGTCCTTTTGGGATTTTAATTGCTTGATGAATGCGAGATCGAAACCATTTAAGGTCTAATTTTAAAGGCCTTAAAATAGCAACAGACTCGACTGCCATCATGTCTCCGTCACGGATTGGAGTCGTTTGAGTGTAGAAGCGGATCTCAAATCGAGGTTTTGGGTAAAGCTGGCGTTGACGTAGCCACAGCGATGCCCACCCCATCCGCCTTCCCTTCTCTACAAAGATCGCAGTGGATGGTCGAAGCACGAACCGTAGCCGAGACAGATCTCCAACCCAAGGATGCTGCGCTCGACTCGGGGGCAATTCAAAGATCCCTAAGACGCCTGAGCCAAAATCAAAAACCAAGTGCCCTTCAAAGAGTCCATTTGAATGAAAGAATAAATCAAGCGCAAAACGGTGCACTGCATGATTGGAAGAACTCCCTTGTTTTTCAACATCCACCCAGACCAATCTTTCTTCCAAACGACGAAAAAACATTGGAAATTGATCTCGGTGTAATCGGTCGGGAAGTTTTTCTTTCGTTGCTTTCACAGCAGGCGCTTGATTAATTAAAAACTCTAGACAAGGGATGGAGGCTCGAGCAGCAGACACACTCAGTAAAAAAATCAAACTGATCCAAACCGCCTGCATTCCCCAATCCTTACTTTTTTACCCGCACTCTAAACCCCTGATTCCATCCAAAATCTCAAAAGAAGCTTTGCCTCATCTGAAGTAAGCTTTTTTTCGTCTCCAATTTGAATCTGATACTCTTTACGTGGGAGGTTTTGAAGCGAGTCCCCAATTCGTTCAAGATCTTCAAGCGATTCATAAACAGAAAACCTTAAAACAGAAAGTGGATCGAGCGAGATCGATGCAAGATGAAGGATTCCGTTTTGTGGAAAGGCAGAAGATCGCGAATAAAAGCGAAGTCTAACCCTTGTTTCAGATGGAACGGAAATAGGAGAGTGGTGCAAACTGAGTCCTGACACACGCTTCACCGTCTGGCCTCTCATTGTAAATTCGATTTCATTTGTAAAATCAGAAACTTTTTCCATCTGAGCAGGAAGAAGATCAGCTTCGAAATAAGCTTCTTCGCCAAGTTTCAGTAAAACACGTCCTTCAATTCTACCGGATGAGCCATTCACTCTAAAAACGAGTGCAATTTGAGAACCATGCTGGGCTCGACGGAGTCGATCTCCTCGATTGAGAATGGATTCTAGCTTGAACCACCGAAGATTTTGAATGTAGTTGCGATAAGCGTCGAGGTTTTCCTCTACCCGAGGAGTATTCCATTGGCCAGAATTCGCCCTAAACACCCTGATAAATGGCACCTGGGGCGCTGCATCTAGTAAAACATGTTCACATAACGGGAGAGTCGCCTGAGAAAGCGGTGTGACCACCATCATCAACAATCCACATGCCCAATGACCTAGCTTCATTCTTCTCAACTCCTCATGACTTGTCGTTCATGCATCCCAAAGGGCTCAATTCGGTGAAGTTCCTGAAAGGTCCAAGCCACCTCCACCCCAGGAGCCATCTGTATCCAATCCGCTTCATTCTCAAAAACAAGCCCACGCCTGATTCCGAGCGAAAAAACCTACTTTGAACGCACAGTTTCTTCAAGTGAATTTGTCAGCGATAACCTAGGTTTTTGATGATGACAACCCCAGCTGATCTCGTTAAACTGATGGGCACCTTGATATAAACCTTATTTAATTGGTTATAAAACTTTGGTCATTAGGCGATCGCTTAAGAAGCCACAGAAAAGACGAGAGATCATGTTGGGATTCAATCAAATTGCACGACAACTTTTTGGGACGCAAAACGACCGAGAGCTGAAATCCATCCAACCGTTAGTGGATCAAATCAACCAGCTTGAAAGTCAGATGAAGTCGCTCTCAGACGATGAACTCAAAGCACAAACTCCAAAATTTAAAGAAAGGCTTAAAAACGGAGCAACACTGAATGACTTGCTTCCAGAGGCCTTTGCGACCGTGCGAGAAGCAAGTGTTCGAACCTTAGGGATGCGTCACTATGATGTTCAGCTCATTGGAGGCGTGACCCTTCATCGTGGGCGTATTGCTGAGATGAAAACAGGGGAAGGTAAAACGTTAGTGTGTACGCTGGCAAGTTATCTTAATGCACTAACAGGAAAAGGCGTGCATGTGATCACCGTCAATGACTACTTAGCACGTCGAGACGCTCAGTGGATGGGACAAATTTATCGTTATTTAGGACTCACCGTAGGCACGATCATCCATGGACTGAATGATGAGGAAAGAAAACAAAGCTACGCGTGTGACATCACCTATGGAACCAATAATGAGTTTGGATTTGATTACCTTCGAGACAATATGAAGTTTCGATTGGGTGATTATGTTCAGCGTGACCTTCAATTTGCCATCATTGACGAAGTCGATTCAATTCTCATTGATGAAGCGAGGACTCCTCTTATCATCAGTGGTCCTTCAGAAGACTCCACAGATCAGTACTATAAAATCGATCAAGAGATTCGAAAAGATGGGGGTCTGGATCCTTCCAAAGATTTCACGCTGGATGAAAAATCAAAAACAGCCGCCCTCACCGAAGCCGGTGTTGAAACCATGGAGAAGCGACTCGGCATCGAAAACCTTTATGATCCTAAAAACATCGAGGTCCTTCATCACGTCAATCAAGCCTTAAGAGCACACGTCCTCTACAAAAATGATGTGGACTATGTGGTGCGTGACGGTCAGGTGATGATCGTGGATGAATTCACTGGCCGACTCATGCCAGGAAGACGTTGGTCTGATGGCCTGCACCAAGCGATTGAAGCCAAAGAAGGCGTTGAAATCGAAAATGAAAACCAAACCCTTGCCACCATCACCTTTCAGAATTTCTTTCGGATGTATGACAAACTCTCAGGGATGACTGGTACGGCAGACACTGAAGCGACTGAGTTTAAACAGATCTATAATTTAGACGTCACCGTCATCCCCACGAATAAACCGATGGTCCGAGACGATCAGGCGGACGTGATTTATAAAAGTGAGAAGGCAAAGTTTGAAGCAATAGCCGAACAAATTGCAGAAGTGAACGGCAAAGGTCAACCCATTTTGGTGGGTACCATCTCTGTTGAAAAATCAGAGCTCATTTCAAATTTACTCAAACAAAAACAGATCTCGCATCATATTCTGAACGCTAAACAACATCAAAGAGAAGCAGAGATTGTGGCTCAAGCAGGACGCAAAGGATCCGTCACCATTGCCACCAACATGGCAGGCCGTGGGACGGACATCGTACTCGGCGGCAATGCTGAGAGTCTTGCCAAAGCCGAAGCCGGTGAAGACGAGGACTCCGAGGCATTTCAATCGGCATTAAAAAAATGGCAAGAGCTCTGTCAGAAAGAGAAAAAAGAAGTCCTCGATGCAGGAGGGCTTTTTATTCTCGGTACTGAACGTCATGAGTCTCGTCGAATTGATAATCAGCTTCGTGGACGAGCTGGACGACAAGGAGACCCAGGAGCGAGTCGGTTTTACCTCTCCCTAGATGATGACTTAATGCGGATCTTCGGTGGTGTGAATATTAAAAAATTCATGGATGATGATCTTCCCATCGAACATCGGTGGATCACTAAAGCTATTGAAAATTCTCAACGAAAAGTAGAAGCGCATAACTACGATATTCGAAAACATCTTTTAAAATATGACGATGTGATGAACGAACAACGAAAAGTGGTCTATGCTTGGCGTAAAGAAGTCCTAAAACGAGATCATTTGAAAGAAATGATTTTCTCGATGGTCAATGAACTTGCAGGCGCTATTGCCATTGATTTTTTCCCCGGTGGCAAACTCCCAAAAGTCAATGAAGTCTGACTGAACCCTCAATAGAACTGGAGCGAACACTGGATGCACCCTCTATATCCTTCACATG
>CAYLWK010000202.1:0-6257 GCA_964387255.1 uncultured Oligoflexia bacterium | reverse complement strand
CGGGATTACTTGCTCCCAGATTGCTGCCTCCGGTTTCGGTACCACCTCCGCCGTTTCCACTCGCGGTTTGGTGATGGGTCCCCGCGGTCCAATGCTGTCTAAAACAGCGTGGTTGATTGGTGTTTGGATCCTCTAGATAGGCTCCGCCAATCGCTAAACAGCTATCTTTTGCTAGTTCTTCGACTGTCTCAGATCGATCACAAGTCGGACGATTGAGGTTACTCGGGTCTCTGCCGGGGTGTCCACCACGAGAGAGACAGATTTTATCATAAACCGAGAGTTCAGCATTTGTGCATCCAAGCAACTGAACATCGTTCCCTTGAACTCTTGCATTAAGCTTGAGTTCGGTTGTCCTAAAAATTGTTCTTTGATCACTTCGAAGTTCAAGACGATAGGTGGCACTAGTCACAAACTGACTGGCGAGTGCTGCTTCCGTTAGAATGTAAGGTCGTGTGAGGTCGACCAAATTAGGATCTTCTGGGTATGTGTAGTAAATCCCAGTTTGATAGACTTTAACAAATGCAGATCCTACGGCCATGGGTAATGTGTCTTCACCCTGGTCAATGATAGTGCCATCAATAACAAAAGCATTTTCCATGGTATCGTATATGACTTCGTGCCCCCCCACCATGAACGGAGTGTTGTTCTGGACAACCGTCGGTGGTTCTAGCGTGATTTCTGAACGTGTGGTGATGTAGTTGGCTGCAGTTCGCTGTCCTTGCTCAAAAAGCACTGAAGGCTCAGCCGCTCCCATGTCGGAGGGGTCGAAAACACGAATCGTGATTTCAGTATTTTGAAGAACCTCGTTAAGAGCCACGCTTTCAGGGATATCAAAAATGCTACAAAAGTTGTGGTTCCCAGCAGCAAGTAAAATCTTGTCTGCTTGCTTGGATGCAAGCATATGGCCATGAACAAGTTTGTCGATCTTTGATTCTTGGACCTGCATATCAGTGATGTAAGTCGCTGCAATGATCGATGCTCCCAAAGCGATCGTTGCAGGTAAAATTGAAAACCCAGCTTCTGACCGAGTGGTTGTGATTAAATTTGCGCAAAGGCGCTTGATTACCCCAAACTTCATAGTGACATCCCACGTTCCAAAAGAAAAAACAAAACCCTTTGACTTTATTCTAGCCTAAATTGACTAAATGAGTCAAAAATTTAATCTGACAGGGTCTGAACTGACACAGACCCAGCCCTGCTTGTTAATCAAGATGCCGTTTTTATGGGGGTCAGAGCTGTGCCAATAAATAAAAAAGACTTTAAGTTTAAGCTTTCTTGAATTAAATCCTACTCATGACAACAAAGATAAAGCATTTTGTGAAACAAATGAAATCCTGGGTTTCTGTGGTTGGGATGGGCATGCTCTTGGGAGCCTGCGGCAATGTCGATTCCATTGATGGAAATATCGACAAACTTCGTGAAGCAACAGAAAAACTTTATGAATCGGCCGAAAAGCTAGGAGCAAATACTGAGAAACTTGCGGAACAATCAGAGACTTTATCTACTAATTCAATGGCTCTGGCAAAAAACTCTAAGGAGTTGGGAACAACGGCTCAAGGCATTGAAAAGCACGTGGCAGGGGTGGACGAGAGTATGCAAGGGACCTTTGAGATGGTCCGATTCGCTTTTGATCAATTTCTATTTACAGATTCCGAAGACCTGATTGATGGTAACAGATCATCAAAGCCATCGTCCGAGCTAGCTGTGCAATATTTTAAGGGTGAACAAGGCGAGCCAGATGATTCGCTCAATCCTAAAATTGTAGAGCGTAAGTGCACTGATAAAAAAGCATCAGAAGTGCTTCAATCCGTCATTGACTATGAAAATTACAAAGCGATTGACGATCAATTAGAAACTCCAACCCCCATCAGTAGTGAGGGACGTTCCTTTGTTTTTAAAAAGATTGATATGATCACGTCTGAGGTCATTGAAGAGATTCCCGAAAAAAATGAGAGTTTAGTGAAAGTAGTTCTTGCCCCCATGCCAGGGTTTTTGCACGATCAAGATCAATATATGAACGTCTATCCTAAAATGGTGATGAGATGTTTTTATCATTGGCTCTCAGAACCCATAGAGTTTATTCATAGCTGCGTGAGTTCGTCTCTTCCCGAACATCAAAAAGAGCGATTTGCCCTCACCTCTTTTAAAACAGATCTACAAGTTTTTGAAAATTCAGAATTTTGTCGTAAAAAAACCAATAAAATGGCATCGACTGAGATGGCCTATCGAATTTATTTTTCAATTAACGCGCAACACACAGAAGAAATTATTGCTGCAGTTTTAGAGTCAAAAGGTCTCGGGATGTTAAATGACTTCATTCGACGATTTTTTTCAGGGGATAATTTTGTTCGATGGTATTTCAAAAGTGTTTTTCCACTTTGGTTAAAAGGCAGTCCTGACAATTCAAGAGAAATCACAAACCGCTGAAAAGCGTTTTCACTTAACCCATTCGTTTTTGTTTTTGCGTAAAGAGATCTCACCTTGATCATCAAGCCATTTTGCTTTTTCTAAAATCTCTGCTCGAGCTTGTTTGACATCGGTGATTCGCTGAGGCCCTAAGTCGTTGACCGTTTCTTGAAGTTCCTGCGCTGCTCTTTTCGAGAGTTTCTGAAAAAAAAGATCACTTTGCTCAAGGTCTAAGCCACGAAGTGCTAGCGCCCATTTTGCCTGAGGCATTTTAGGAAAGAGTTTTGAAAATTCCTCTGGTTCCAGTTGACTTAAATCCACAAATTGAATGAGCTTTTGCTTGATCTTCTCAAAGGTCACAGGATCTTTTTCAGAAAGTTCTTTTAAAATACGGTCTTGATCCTGTGCGTCCATGACTTGAAAAAGATCTGCTACAGCCTGAATGCCGTCGTGTGGAATTGCGTCATCATCCGGTTTTTTCCGACTCATACCGTTAGGATACCATAGGCCTGAAATGGCTCAATGTGTCATTATGATTTTCTTGGCTCTGGACGAAAAGAATGTTGGGAGTGTCAAGTATGTGGGATTTGTCGTTATTTTCGGAAGCCGAACGAAGTAAGAAATTTGAAAGAAAAAAAGAGCAAGAGGAATCGATCAAGGAGCTTTTTGAAAAGTTTCATTTAAAGCGCATTCCTGCTGAGATTCGAGTGAGAGCAACTCAAATTGGTGTTCCGCCCGTCGTGATTGCTGCACGAATCCTTTCCTCTGATTTTACTGCTAATCGTGCTCGATTTTATGTAAAAGAGAAAATCATCGCCGAAAAAGAAATCTCCTTTACCATCCTAGAAAATGAGCGACTTTATATCCGGGGAACCGTTCAGTGGTGCCGTCGAGACAATATCTATTCTTGTGTCCGATCTAAAGATCCATTTCCTTTTCGAATTGAAGTGAAATTTGATTTTGAGTCTTTAATTGAGAAAGAAAATATCAGACAGTATTCAGATCGATTTTATAAACGTTTTGTGATGGCAGGTCCCCCTCACCCAAGAAGTGGGAAATTGATCTAGTGTCATTACGAATCTATTTGTGGATCGTTTCTATTTTAAGCATTGGAGTCTGGATAACTCCATTTGTGATCGAGGAGACTCAAAGCCAGGTTCTAGAGTCGTTTTGTTTGAATGTGACGATGAGTGAACCAGTGAGTGATGTTAAAACGTATGCCACTCAACTGGGCTTAAAAGTGGATACTCCGCATTCAAATGAACTCCATGTTCGCACCGCTACCCCTTACGGATCTAACGAAGAATGTCTCATTCGATCGGATCGGGATCAGAGGGTTGCGATTCGGTTACATCAAATCTATGACTGAAGATGATTTCATGCTACCACCTTCGGATGTATGGGCATTCAATTTAAACAACTGAAAGATCAGGCCCAAGAGACCCTCGGCGACCCAAGGGAAACTCTGGTGCTTCAAACACCTTGTTTAGGAAATTTGAATCTATTAGGACATGTTCAACTGGAAGCTTTTCAGCTTGGAAGTGAGTGTGGTGGTCATGGAGTCTGTGGAAAAGACCTTGTTCTGATTGATCCCACCCTTCAAAAACAAACACTGAATCCACCCACGGGAATTGAAAAAGAAAAAATCACCCCAAAAAAGCTCATCGCAGGTTGGAGGCTTTCGTGTCAGGCCTTTCCACAAAAAGACGACCTTGAGATTGAGGTTTTTTGCCCTATCTTAGAACCTCAGTGACATGGAACCAAAGCTAACGACCGATCTCCTGGAGAATCGATGAGTCCGATCAGATTTTTTAAATTAGCACTTTGTAATCGAAATCTAGTTCCAGGTTGAGTCGCGACTGTTTTAAACAGACTGAAGGAACCAAGCTTTCCGGGCGTGGTGCTTGGATGATACGCGTAGACTTCCGTTACTTGATCTCCCGAAAAACGATTTGACGCAACTTCGACTGCTAGCGCTGGCACTAAGCGATTGCCTCTAAACGCCGGTGAAGCACTTTCAAATGAAACCACCTGTCGGATGTCTTTTTGATCTTTTTCAGGTGTGATGCTGATTTCTGTTAAAAACTGATCTGCGCTGGTCCGAAAATAAAGATCTCGGTGATTCTGAGTGCGACTATTTTCCCAGCGAACGATTGGCCAGAGTTGAACCTGACCGTACAAAGCTGTGAAAATTGTCATAATCCCTGTTCGCTTTGGGTAGCTTGCAAATTGGCCGTTCCCTCGAGGAGTTTCACTGGCAAATCCATGAGTCACTTTTAAAAAAGGATAAGGATTACTTGGCGTGATTTGCGGGTTTGGCTCCAGTTTAGCGTGCTCCACAAAACCTATTCCTGACGTCTGCCAATTGCTGATCCACTGGTGGGTGAAGCCAATTTCACCACTGCCTCGATCGTACGCTGTGAGTGAGAATTGATCACCTCCGCCAGTTCCATTGACCTGTTTGAATAGGAGCGTGTCTTGACCGTTGATTGGATTGAATCGACGTAGTGCTGTGTACGGCACTGGAGAGTTGGGAATCGTTTGATTGTCAATCTGACGATAAGAGTAATAAAGCTCGAATTGATCCCACTCTAACCCAGTGAACTGACCGTCGATGTCCCAGCCATTCCCAAGATAATTAAATGGACGAAACCGATGTGCTTCTGCAAGGGATCCCTGACAGTCTTGAAAGTGGCAGGTCACTAAGACACGATCCGATGGAACCGCTCCTCCCCCCGTAAACGGGTCGTCAATCACAAATGCAATAAAACCAGACATAGATATTTTGGCTTGAGCTGGATAGCGATAAAACTCCGCCACTGCCGTGATGGGACCATCATCCGTTGTGCCCAATAAAAAATCGGGTCCAAGATCAATCATTGCCATCACATAACGCCAAACCGGAGGGCTTGACTCATTGGTTTCTAAAATCACCATGAGAAACTGACCGGCAAGTTGCGCTTCTTTAAAGCGATAACGCTTTCCGTTAGCCATCACTTGATCACGGATGCCATAAAAGTCATCAAGTACAATCGGTGCGTCACACGATGGTTGACCTTGCGCATGAGCGAGGTGCGTAAAACTTCCCCCCCCTTCAAGCGTCATTCCCATCAAAAAATAAAATAATAATGCAAAATAAGTTGTCTTTGTAAGACTAAAACGCACTACCCCTAGCGCACCACCAGAAAAACGTCCCCACGTTTTTTTCATTGGTATCCCCCCCTATGAATTCAAAACGTTTAAACGGTATGAGATGATTTAGTTTTTGACAAGCGGTTGGGATATTTTTTTTCTATTTATCTTATTGTTAATCTCTGAAATTACCAAAAGTCAGTGGTAGCTTTAAATCATTCATCTTTGATTTTAGAAAAGTAATGATGGTTTGAAGCTCGTCTCTTTTCTTTCCTGTGACTCTCACTTGTTCATCTTGGATCTGAGCTTGAGCTTTTAATTTTTTTTGTTCTTTAATGAGTTTGATGATTTTTTTTCCATCTTCTTTTGAGATTCCTGACTTAACAATTGCTTTTTTACGGGCACTTCCGCCTGAAGCTGACTCTGTTTCTTGAAAATCGATGGCGAGCAAAGAAACGCCTCTTTTCACAAGTTTTGACTGAAACGCATCCATCAGCACATCAATTTTCTCAGCCTGACTACAGGTGAGATGGATGAGTTTATTTTTTGCATCCAATTCAATTTCCGTCTTGATTCCTTTAAAATCAAACCGATTTCTGACTTCTTTCAAGGTATGGTTCTTTGCGTTATCTATTTCTTGCCAATCCACTTCACACGACACATCAAATGAGGGCATCGCTTTCTCCTTTTGGTGATGACTCTGTGCATACCATTTTTTA
>CAYLWK010000201.1:0-4086 GCA_964387255.1 uncultured Oligoflexia bacterium | reverse complement strand
TAAAGATTTAGCTCGCCTTACCGGCCTATCCTCTCAAACAATTACTGAGATGGAACAGCGTGAAATCGATGGAAGAGTCACCCTTAGCTCTTTAAGAAGAATGGCCGAAGCTATGGAGTGTCAGCTTGTCTATGCGCTCATTCCAAATACAAGCATTAAAGAACTGATCGAAAAGAGAGCCTTTGAAAAAGCCAAATTAATTCTAAGTACAGCCGACACCCACATGGTTTTGGAAGACCAAAAAGTCCAAGTAGATAAAAACGAAAGAATTCGGGTTCTTGCTCAAAAACTAATCGAGAAAGGCGAAGTCTGGTGAGCCATTTTTTGTTTAAAGATCGAGACGGTCAAACCCCTTTACCTCCAGAACTTCATAAAGGACTTAGACATAAAAATATTCAGACGATGGGCGAATTGGATGAATACGAAGAGGAGAATATCTCTGATGGTCTTTTATGGTTAAGCAAACAAAACAAAGATTGTTTGTCTTACAATTTTTGGCTTCAACTCCACAAGAAACTTTTTGGAAACGTTTGGAGTTGGGCCGGGCAAGTGAGAACACATGAACTTAATAACCCTGACTTCCTAATGCCACATGAAATTTGGCCTTCATTTAAAAAATTAGAGGATGATCTTTGTTTTTGGATAGAGAATGGAACTTACTCCAACTTAGAAATTGCAGCACGTTTTCACGAGCGTCTACTCACTATTCACCCTTTTGCAAATGGAAATGGTCGATTCTCACGAATTTTAATTGAATACTTTTGCAAAAAGAAGAATATACAAATCCCATCTTGGGGCATTTCTTTACAGGCCACTCCTAAAAAAAGGCGAGAAGTCTACATAAATGCGGTGGAGAGAGCTAGAAAAGATAAGAAGTTTGAGCACCTAATAAATTTTATATTTGATAAACCCTAGAGGATGTCCAGGCTTGGATATGCTAGGGATATGTTTAAAATGATCGTAATTCTCAGGAAAAAAGAAGGCCTATCTGATAAGAAATTTCAATTGCATTGGCTAAAGCAACATGGACCGCATTTTAAAAAATTTCCAGAGATCAAACCCTATACGCAACTTCAAGCTTTAGGTCGCCGCCGGGATAACTCTGATTTACGGATCGATGGAATAGCAGTACTTGAATTTGAATCCAAAGATACCTTATCAAATCAGCTCAGAGCACCTCGCTTTTGGAAACATTTTTAAGCTAATCCACATCTAACTTACTAATATAAAAAAGGTATTTTATAGTTCCCTTTTTAAATTTTAAAAGCTCTTTTGCCATCACAACTTTAAAATGACCCGCTCTTTTCAAAAACCAGAATTTCGGTAAACTAGAACCGTCGAATCATTCATTTATGATAATCAGGGAGTTCTAGGTGGACACACATCAAATCACTTTGTTTTTCCAATGGCTGACCATCATTGTGGGTATTTTCTATTTAATGACATCTTTATGGATCCTTTTGGGGCAGAAATTCCTCATTTCGATGCAAAAAAAAGTGTTTAAAATCGATGAAAAAACCATGAAAGCCCTCTTATGGGGTTACATTGCCGTATTTAAAGTGGTTTTTCTTGTTTTCGTCTTAGGACCTTACTTGGCGCTTTTGATGCTTTGTGAAAAAGCCTAGGACTGAACCCACTCTGGCCACTGAGCCTTCAACACATTGATCTCTGGTGGTGATTTAGTGTACGGTGCTTGCCATGAAACCGCACTATTGGTTACTTAAAACTGAGCCAGGAACCTATTCGATCGATGACCTTAAAAAGGATAAATCGACGGGGTGGGATGGCATTCGAAACTATCAAGCTCGAAACAACCTCAGACAAGCAAAAAGAGGGGATTTGGCGCTGATCTATCATTCCGTAAAAGAAAAATCAGTCGTTGGGCTTGCTAAAGTCATTCAAGAGGCACATCCAGATCCAACATCCAAAGCAAAAGACGCCAAAGGAAACCCACAATGGGTTCAGATTGAAATTCGATTTCAGAAAAAATTTTCTTCCCCGCTGACTTTAGAGACGATTAAAAAAACCAAAGAACTCTCCAAGCTGCCCTTAATTAAACACACGCGACTATCGGTCATGCCGGTGAGTGAAAAAGAGTTTAAAGTGATCCTGTCAAAAGTGGAATCATCATGAAGACCCCTCAGCGATCCCCCAAGTGGGAGTGTTTTTGGGTGGAATCACAGACACTCCACCCTCTTCCGAAAACTCGACCAATTCAAACTCCAGAAGGCATTGGAGATCGCATTCGTACGGCTGCTTTTGCAGAGATACAAGCGCTCGAGGGCTTTCGGTGGGCAGCTCATCATTTTCAAGAAGCGCCAGTCTCACTCCGCGAAACGTGGTTAGGGTTAGCTCATGCAGAACACAAACATCTTAATTGGCTAAAAAAAAGAATGACAGATTTGGGGCAACGCCTTGAAGAGCGTCCAGTGAGTGACCGACTTTGGCAATCCTTTCATGCATGTGAAACTGCAGAAGCCTTTGCGCTTTTTATGGCAAAAGCAGAAGAAAGAGGTCGGGTGGCGGGAGAGCGCTTCTGTAAGACGCTTCATGAAATCGACCCGGTGAGCTCTCGCCTATTTGGTCAGATTGCGCTTGAAGAAAATGAACATATTGAAACCGCAGTCCGTTATTTTCCTCATCATCGTAAAACCATTGAAACACTACGCTCCAGTGCTTCCAAATCCCCCTGAGCCTCGTTTGGTCTGATCCAAATCATTCACTTCCTCTACCTTCGGCGTGGCAATGGGGAGGATCAAAAGTTGTGCAATGCGCTCCCCTTTTTGAAATCGCATCTCCTCGACCGTAAGATTTCGCACAATGACTTTGATTTCTCCACGATAGCCGGCATCGATGATTCCACCTGCTGTTTTCAAGCCCTTTTTACCCAATGAAGAACGATCAGCAATCATTCCCACAAATCCTTTTTCAATGGCCATCGCCACCCCAGTTGAAGCCATCGCTCCTTGTCCAGGGCCCACGATCAAATCCTCACTCAGATAAAGATCAAGCCCTGCATCATCGTCATGAGCCCGAGTGGGAAGCGTTGCTGAAGGACTGAGACGTTTGATCGAGAGCCGCTGAAATTCTTTGCAAATCGTTTCTTTTGATCCATTCATTGTATTAGAAGTCTCCTTTTTTTACTGATTCTGTGACTTTATTAGTTTTGTTTTGACTGAGCTTGTTCTTCAGCCCAACGCTTTAGGTTGGCCCATTTCACTTCCGACTGAGTTCCTGTCTTGAGCGCTTTGATCGATACAGTTTGAGTGTCCCACTCGCTGGATCCCAAGATCACCACATGGCGAGCCTGGTGTTTTGCAGCCACTTTAAGCTGATGGGCTAACTTTCCGGGCTCCAATGCAGTGATACAGCTTAAGCCTAAGGCACGAAAAAAGGTTGCCCACTCCATCAGTTTTGGAAAATAAGTGCCCTCAAGCAGAGTAAAATAAACATCCAAGTTTCTAGTTGAATCTGGCAAAAGGGAATGGGTTTGCAAAAAATCCTGAATCGTCACATCTCCCATTCCAAATCCAATTCCCGAAAGTCGATTTTTTCCAAAAAGCCCAAGAAGGTGGTCGTAGCGTCCTCCTCCAAACATCGCTCGGCGATTTTCAGGAGATCGGTCATAGATCTCAAACACCAAGCCCGTGTAATAGTCCATGCCTCGCATGATGGTCGGGTCATAAATAATATTGGATGAAAGGCCTTGATCGTTTAAAGCGTGGATGACCTTTGATAGGTGCGCTGCTCCAGGAGCATTTGATTCAGACTGGAGTGAATCAAGTCCACCCTCTAAGAATGCCTCTAACGCATCGATTGTTTTCGTTTGAAGCCCAATGGCCCCTAGAGCCTCAATGTATTTTTTTTCATCGAGTTTGGCTTTTGCATCCACTAATTTAATGACCTGAATACTTTGCTCAGCAGTGAGTTTCATTCGGTTTTGAAATACTTCATCAATCCACTCTCGATGGTTGACCCGAATTTCTAAATGACGTTCTCCTCCAAACGACTGAATCAATGCATGACTTAAACGAAGAATCTCTTGATCAGCAAACTGCGGGTCTCCACCTAAAATATCGCAATTGA
>CAYLWK010000200.1:0-3235 GCA_964387255.1 uncultured Oligoflexia bacterium | reverse complement strand
CCAAATGGATGAGAAATCTCGAATGGACCTTGAGAGCCGTGAGAGTTCTGTGACCATCAAAAGACTTATCTTCTCTTTCTCAATATCCTTTAGAAGCCTTTGGAGTTTTGGCCTATTAGTGTCTTTTCCTGAGCGCGCACGATCCACGTAGACCGACACAATTTTCCCAAAAGCTTGGTCCATGTTTTTAAAGCGCACCATCTGACGCAAACGCTCTTCTTGGTTTCGAATAGATCCTTCCGGATTTTCTGCCTGCTCCATGGTGGAGACACGGATATATAGACCGATCTTATGATTTTTAGATTTAGACATTTAACTGACCTCCAGGTTTTCGATTTCAATTTCCTGGTTATCAGTCCTTGTGGATTCGACTTCTTTTGGTTGGTGAATATAGGAATACAGGATCTGAAACACTTCATCAACTCTTTGTTCTATTTCTTTTCTGGATACTTCCTTGGGATTCATGGAAACGGATTCAATAGTCCATTTCTTCATTTTGACTCCCAGTTTTATCGCGCCCCGCTCGTTACTAAGCACCCGAGTAGCGCTGACCACCCGCTCTCGTTGAGGGAGGGTGGTCAGCGGTTTGAGGGGTGCGATTAAAATTCGAGCGGGGCGCGTAGCTTTACGTTTTTCTTTTGTTTTCTAGATTTTGAAATATTAATTTTACGAGCTAAGAGTGCCCCAGCTGTGGGCAGCTGGTAGGGCAATGCGCTCGATACAATCTGTTTCTATGGGATCTTCAAGATCTTCGCCTACATGATAGTAGCTCCATTTAAATTGGCATTTTCCATACCCAATAGTTTTAGCCCAAAGATCCTCTAAAAATTCTCCTAGTCGATAATCTTCAACAATATACCAAACCAGATCTATCGTTTTGGATCGCTTGTAGTTTCTGAAGATCTTGACGTATCGATCCTTTGATTTCCTTTTAAGTTCGAGTTCAAGGGCAGTAGATATCCATTCCTTATCCTTTCTTAGAGAAAAAACGGCATCAGGCACCTGAACGCTTTCTAAATTTCTAGCTCGTTTTTCTCCTAGGAGCCGATTTAATTCGAAAGAAGTCATCCAGCGTTTCGCAATGCCCTGTCTTTCAAGCTCCATTCGAAGCGTAGAAAGGCGAACATCATGAAGTAACGAGTTGTAATTGACTCTATTTAAGAGGGGGATTCCTCCTACTAAAGAGGCTCCCTTTTGAGTAAGAAGCCAACTCGCTAAACCACTGGGTAGACCATGGACTCGATTAATGAATTTCTCCTTTTCAATGAGCCTGAGTCTTCTTAGTGCAATTGAGTAGTCTGAAGACTTAAATGCGAGCGCATGAATTTGCTTTGTAGTTAGTATTCCGTAATCCAAAAGGAGTTTTAGGACCAAGCGGTCTCGTTTTGTAATCTGCATCATTCACCCACAATTTCATATTTCACAGCTTCGATTTGAGATTGAGAGATATCTGTATCGTAGGTGCGGATCTTGTGAATTTCTGAAAAGACCTTATTCATCCTATTTTCGTAGATTTCGTCGTAGACCTTCAAAGCCCTCTGAAGTTCATTTTCAGTTCGATTTGCTTTATTTTCCATTTCACTTCTAAGTTCAGTTCTTAGATATCCAGCGTTTTCTTTAACGTCGCTCCTACAGATGTTCAGAATTAAAAAATACTGAATCACCATAAGGACAACGACTCCACAAAGTATGGTTAGTGTCATTTGGAGTCCTCCAAAAATAATTATTTTATTAGTTTGATCTGATATTAATCCTAAAGAACTGCCTAGAGATGAATTCCTATAGCGATTTTCGTGCCAATACTAAAATTGGCTCATACTTTATTTAAATTGGGTTTGAGAGATGTTGCCCAGTTAACCTGCTTAACTTTCAGCGAAAACTGCTCAATTTTCAGCGTTTTTCTGCTCAATATTCAGCGAAATTCTATTAAGAGATTCTTAAGTGGCTCAATTTCGGGCCACCTAATGGCTCAAAAATCGGCCAAGTAAAATAACCCTGGTCAACTTTCGCCAGGGGGCTTGGTCAGTTTTCGCCATAGCTGCACAGATTTCGTCACTTTGACCTGACCAGTTTTCGTCAGATGGCCCAATTGGGGCCGCTTTTGGTCCATTTTGAACCGTTATTCTTAGAAGCAATTACTAATTAACTGTCCGACACCAACCAGCTTAACCTATTTCTCATGGTCTCTTCCGAAACATCAAAAGTTCTGGCGATTGTTCTAGCTAAATAGGCTGCAAGAGTTTCGTCATCTGGTGCAGTTACGTTTTTGAACTCGGGTCTCATCAATGTCTCAGCTTTAACTTTATCAAACTCTTTGAGAGTTTCTGCCTTTGGCATTAATAGGCGCGCTGCAAACATATTCGCCTGGGTTTCCATCTTGGCATGGCTTTCATTCTGCTGAGTAAGCTTAACCTCTTTCCAATAATCCCTACTTTTAATGTCCAAATTATCTACGTAGTCTTTGTGCAGCCAAAAGTGGCCAAGTTCATGCGCAAAGGTAAATCTCGAACGAGTCGGCCGGTCCATATAAATATCTTGATCGATTGAAAGCTGGGCCCAATCTTTGGACAAAAAACCGTCGATATTAAATCGATTCATCAGACCTGGTATTGTAACAATCTCAATATTGAGGGTGAATTCGACAATATCATCTACGGGTATCGGTATCTCTCTCGATGAATGGTACTTCTCCAGGAAGCGATCAACTTCATTTTCTATCTCGTGAGGCTTTAAAAAAGGTACCATCCTAGTTGCCTATGAATTCTTGATCGTTTCTACGAGTTGATCCAATTCCTCTTCAGTCAATTCCTTGTTCTCAAGAGTTCTAAATAGAATGGGGAGTTTTCTAAGTAAGGCTTCATCTTTTATCTTACCGAGGTCCAATGTTTTATTTGAAATTGTAGCTAGATCAAAAAATTGAATCCAAGCCTCCGATCCTTCTTGAATCTTTAGCGCGGAAGCGTAGTCTTCGAGTTTGTCCTGACCAAGAGGAGCAGTAAAAACACCCCGTTCAATTTTTGAGACGTTCCCAGGATCGTACCCATTTTCCTGGCAAAATCTTCTTAGAGTAATGCCCTGTGCTATTCTTAGATTTCTAAAATATTCTCCGAACGTATTTTTTTTCTCCATAGTGTTGTATTCCTACTACCACATATTGTATCGTCATTACAACGAGATATCTATAATAATTGACAATAGATATCAAGTTATTGGAATTATTCCAGTCGGCATTGAT
>CAYLWK010000199.1:0-3397 GCA_964387255.1 uncultured Oligoflexia bacterium | reverse complement strand
CTGGCATTGGGAAGAAAACTGACACTTCCTTTATTTGTTATCACCCTCGTAGCTACCTGGTACGGAGGCATCCTCGGTGTCGCAGAAATTGCTATTCATCACGGAATCTATTCATTTATCACTCAGGGACTGTTCTGGTACGTCGCTTATTTGATTTTGGCATGGGTTCTAATTCCTCGAATGAATTTTAACACTCAAGCAATCACACTCCCAGATTATCTGGGCACTCAGTTCGGAGAAAAATCGAGAAATCTCTCCGCAATTCTTAATCTTTTTAATCTCCTTCCAATTGCTTATTGCCTAAGCTTGGGCTTTCTCTTCGAGGCTCTTTTTGGTTGGGAGCTTTGGCAAGGGGTGATCTTTGGCACTCTGTTTACGATCGCCTACTCCGTGATTGGAGGGTTTCGATCCGTTGTTGCGAGCGATTTAATTCAATTCATCCTCATGTTTAGTGCTGTACTGATTTTATTTTTAGTTTCCGTGCTGCACTACGGTGGCCTTTCCTACCTAGAAGAGCATCTACCAGCGACTCACTTTACTGTAACGGGTCAGACATCATGGGCTGAATTGATGGTGTGGTTTTTTATCGCAATGACGACGCTTGTAGATCCAAACTTTTATCACCGATTTTTTGCAACTCAATCAGCTAAGACTGCAAAAAAAGGTGTTTTAATTGCAACAGGATTTTGGCTTAGTTTTGATTTCCTAATGGTCGGAGGCGCACTCTATGCGAAAGCAGCGCTACCCCAAGCAAGTACTTCTACAGATTATCTCCACTATGCTTTTAATACCCTTCCGACTGGTCTACGAGGATTTTTTCTTGCAGGAATTGCTGCCACTATTTTTTCAACACTTGATTCTTATCTTTTTCTTAGTAGCAGCACAGTTGTTCACGACCTATTGAAGAAAAGTAAATCGATCCAAACACAAAAATGGAGCCTTCTTGTGATTGGTCTAATTTCTTCTGCACTTGCACTGATTTCAAATTTAAAAATTGAGACAATCTGGATCACACTAGGAAGTATCTCAGCAGGAGCACTCTTAGTTCCTCTCCTTTTTCATTTTATTTTTAAATGGAGTTACACCGACCAGGAATTTTTTCTAATTCTATTGAGTTCGGCACTTATGATGGTCATTGGATATCTTTTTTCTCCCTTCAAGATTCCTGAAATCTATTATGGTTTAGGAACAGGACTCATCGGTGTGAGTATCACTGCCATACAAAAGAAGAAAAAAATAAGCTAAGCTAGGGGATCATGAATTAGATCAGAATAAATTAGGGTGGAATGATGCATATTGTTTTTGAATGCGATCGAGCGCTACCAGTTCAAAAATACGGTGGCACAGAGCGAATTATTTTTTGGTTAATGAAAGCACTCGTCGCACAAGGACATCAAGTATCCTTCATCGGCCCAAAAGAAAGTCAAGTAGAGTCCATTGGCGCTCGGTTGATTCAGAAAAATCCAGATCAAGACTGGCATACCTTAATCCCTCAAGATACTAGCATTGTTCATTTATTCTCTACCCCTTCAATTCCACTATCCTGCCCCTTCTTAGTGACTATTGAAGGTAATGGTCAAGTGGGGGAGACGTTCCACCCGAACACTGTTTTTATCTCAAAAAAGCATGCGGAAAATCATGGCTCTTCAATCTACGTTTACAATGGAATTGACTTTGACGAATACCCATTCCCACCACATCCGAAGCTTCAGTGGAATCGATTTGGATTCCTCGCCAAAGGCTCATGGAAAGTAAAAAACCTGCACCATTGCATCCAAGCAGCAAAAGCTAGCGGTGTGACACTTGAAATTTGCGGGGGCCGTCATTGGGGATTTTCATCAAAGATCATTTCCCATGGCATGGTCGATCAGAAGAAAAAATTGGAAGTCCTAAGTCGTATTGATGCACTTTTGTTTCCAGTTCGTTGGCATGAACCCTTTGGAATTGCGATTGTAGAAAGCTTCGCATTAGGAAGACCCGTGATTGGATCACCCTACGGTAGCCTTCCTGAGTTAATCTCCCAAAATCGAGGATTGATTTGTCAAAACTATTCAGAGCTTGTTGAGGTATTGAAGAACCCTCCCAAGAGATTTAATCCTCTCGAGATCCGAAAAGAGGCGGAAGAAGCGTTTTCATCAATCCAAATGGCTAAAAACTACTTGAAGCTTTACGAACGTGTGATCCAGGGGGAAACTCTTCATCGAGAGTCTCCAAAAGCCCAGTTCAAGACCTCAGCTGAAACACTCCTGCCGTTTTAAAATGCCACTCACACTTCAAGCAGGTTTCGATTTTTCTATTTGGAATCGAAAATAGAAATCTCTATCTTTTTAAACTGTACGCCCAATCCAACTTGAAACCCTTGCACGCCTTTGTTCTCAGGTGCAAAAATATATCCTGTATCAAGTCCGATCCGTACTCCATTTGTCACTTCATACGAAAGTGTTGCTTTTGGTCCAAACGCAAACCCAAAATCCATCTCTTGTGTGGCAATGTTTCGTGTGTAAGCAAATCCAAGAAAACTTCGAACATTCCACACCCAAGAAGAAGAACCAAAACGACTTTCATAAGCCAGGTTTCCGCCTGAAAGAATCAACCAAGGCTCTTTCGCCGAGGTCACACCCGTAGCTTTCCCGAATGCAGATTCAATGCCCAAGTAAAAATTTTCCGAGTAATAAACGCCGCCACTAAATTGAGCCACAATGGGAGTACCCGTTCCAGATTCGTTTCCAAAAATCGCACCTAAGCCTCCGTAGCTTAAAACGACTTTTTGATTTGCCTCTTTCAGATCTAATTTTGAAAGATCTCGTTTTAAACGGGCTTCAGAAAGGGGGGAAAAAATGATACCTGATAGTAACGCTAGTAAACATAAATTTTTAATTGTTTTCATGAGGTAAACGATACTCCAAAACTGAATTTGCACAAGAAAATTTCAGTACCTTGAGAATGATTTTCCACTCCCGAAAGGTTTGCTTTTGTGAAGAAGCTGATCAAAAAATTTCGTTTCCGACGAATTGAGATCCAACTCTTGCTGATTGCTCTGGTTTATTTGAGCTGGAATTGGGGCTCATTAATCCCTCTGACAGGGGATCAGAAAACCTATATTTCAATTGCGATGGAGATGGCTCATCAAGGGCAGTGGAGCATTCCCTATCTATTTGGAGAGCCAAACTTTCTTAAACCGCCGCTCCTTTACTGGCTTTTACTAATTTCTTGGCATCTGTTTGGTCTGAATTTTTTTTCAACTCTGCTTCCGAGTGGCATTGCAGTCTTAGCTACTGGATGGTTTTTAACCAAGATTCATCAACTCATTGCTCCGCGTCGGAAACAACGGACTTATGTGGCTTTATGGTTTGCGCTCGCTGCGGGTACATTCACTTATGGGCATTCCGCTCAAATG
>CAYLWK010000198.1:0-6599 GCA_964387255.1 uncultured Oligoflexia bacterium | reverse complement strand
TGATTCGCAAGTATCCTGATATTCATCCGCCGGCTACAAGTACGGTACATGCGATCTTAGATCGTCACGGTCTTGTAAAGCGTCGAAGAAGAAAAAGAAATCACAAACCCACCGGAACTTCACTATCCAACCCTAATGAGGCCAATGATCTTTGGTGCACAGATTACAAAGGTGAGTTCATGCTAGGAAATAAGCAGTACTGTTATCCTCTTACGATTACAGATTACGCTTCGCGATTTATCATTGCTTGCGAAGGAATGTATACAAACGCTGAAAAGTACGCATTCACTGTGTTCGAACGGGTTTTTAGGGAATATGGTCTTCCTCGAGCTATACGCAGTGACAACGGAGTTCCCTTTGCAACCTCTCATGGATTTTTTAATCTGAGTAAACTCTCAGTATGGTGGTTGCGCCTAGGGATTCAAATCGAGCGAATTAAGCCAGGAAATCCACAGCAAAATGGTCGGCACGAAAGAATGCATCTGACACTTAAAAAAGAAGCAACTAAACCTGCAGGGATGAATCTGCTTCAACAACAAGAAAAGTTCGATCGGTTCGTAGAAGAATACAATCAGCAAAGACCGCATCAAGCTTTAGAGATGAAATATCCATGTGAACTTTACGAACGCTCCCACAGAGCTCACAAAGGACTCGAGGAGCTCTTCTATCCATTCCATGACAAAACGATCACTGTTACCTCATGTGGACGAATCTGTCATAAAAACCTCAAAATCCATCTGAGTCAGGTCTTTGCAGGTCAGAATGTTGGAATTACTCAAGTCTCGGATAAAATCTGGCTTGTCAGCTTTATGGACTATGATCTAGGGACCTTCGATGAACAAAGCAGGAGAATGGAACCCCTCGAGAATCCGTTCAGCCTAAAAGTGTTACCTATGTCTCGAGAATAATCTGTTACCCATGTCTCCGGAATAGACCAGTCAGGTGTGGTGGGCCCTTAGTTACCCTGGACGAACCATTAGTAATTGCTCTGGATTATCACGTCCAGTGGATTCGACGAACAATGGTGACAACTAGGGAGCTTCTCAGGCGACGAAAGGAAGGTTGGACCTTTCGTGAGATTGCCCGGCATTACGGCATGGGGCACTCCGCCATCCATGAGCGGCTCCGAGGAAGGAGGCGTTAATGCCATTTTCAGCACTTGGTAAATTTGTCGGTATTTTGTGGATGCTAGCGACGCTCGCCATAGCGGCTGGCAAGGGGGAGATGGTTTGGAAGTCCATTGGATGGATGAGGTATCAGGCGCTCAATGGGTTGAAGGTGGATTGGGGGTGTCCTGCAACCTCTACTTGTAAATTCTATGATCCTGAACAGTATAGAAACAAATTAGAGATCAATCCTTGATACCAAGCTTTTCAAATAGCTCTTTTGCTTGTCTTCTTCTCTCTTCGACGCTTAGACCAGCCACTTTGTTTCCGCTGCCGGGAGTCCATGGCCTCATATGCCTTTCCCAGGTGCCTTTTGTAAGTGATCCAGGAATTGGCGGAGGGTAATTACCAAATTCTCTTTCAAATTGGAGCCGATCATTATCATTCAAATTCTTATGAAACGAGGCAATCTGTTCCAGATCGGGTTTTAGATCTTCTCCCCAAAGAAAACTTTGACCACTTCTGGCAAAGAGTGGGAAAAACATCTTGTGGAAATTGTCACTTGAAATAAAGACTTGGGAAAACGGTAAATAATGGAAATAAATCATATCAATCAGGGTTTTTGCTTTCGTGCTGGACTTAATTAATTCTGCTGTTATGCCAACGAAATAGACTCCCATTACTTCTGAGCAATAGTGAGCATAAGGGGCAAACTCTTTAAAGCGAGGCTTACCAAGATCATTCCAGCGCAATTTGATTCTTTCGCTCTCATCGCTAGAAGCTCTGCAGTAGTTGACGTGTGATTCAATTAAAGGCCAATTGTCTCGTCTTTCAGAAGCTCGCCTTAGCTTTTCCTTGATATCTTCCAGTGATTTTGCAGTTTTATTACTGGGAAACAACTCTTGCATTTCCTTCTGTGTCCCAGGTAGGTCGTAACTCTCTACTTCTTTGGCTAAATTTCCAGCGAACTTCCTGTCTTTTTCTGAAAACTCTCCGGCTCGCCAATTCCGCAAAAGTTTCTTCTCAAATGTCTCGTCTACCTCAAATCCTACGGAGCCATCAGCTGCTACAACTTTCTTTGGTCCAAATGCTGGTATTTGCCCTGTCATTGGAATTTTTTGACCTAGCATATCCATTAGAGACATCGCCCTGAAGTCTGGGACAGTAAACGTACTCAAAGCGCTAGTTCTCGTTGCTAAATCGATTACTCGGCTTAGAGCTTCATCGGGTGTGTACTTGGATTTAACAAGGTTTCCTAGAATCTCTTCCAGCAATATTGGGGTTACCAGGATGCTGTAATGCCTATGGAATGCTTTGAGCTGCTCTGAATTGAGAGCCTGTAAAAACGATTTGTCTACTAACGCGATTGGACCCATTAGATATCTGCCATTTAAGAGTGACCTAAATACTTAGGATTTTGAATCCTCTTCTAAATTCTCAATTAACGCGTTTTCAGCTTCATCTAAAGATTTTGCCTGAAATGTATAATAATTTTGTGCTCCATGATCAATTTGGTGGGCGATCCAAAAATTACCCATAATTTTAACCAGGGCATATTGTTTGCTATCAAATTGAACAACCTTCTCTGACTTAGCACGAATCAAAAAATTGTCCCAATAACGTTTCAATCTTGAACGTTTAAAATATCTTTTTAATCTTTCTGAGAGATGTTGTCCTCGAAGTATCGATTCCATTTCATACATAACATCCACCCTGCCCTCAATACAAAGCTGCTCCTGAATCACTTGCATCGAAGGAATAAATAATCTCGTAAAAAAACGAGTGAAAAAGTTTCTGCCAATAGGGTGCATATCAATAAGGAGGGCCGCAGTTTCACTGACATTCCGATTCTGGGACAAAAGAATCTTTATATTTCGAACCAAAGATTCGCGTAAGCTTTGACGAACTACGACATAGATCGCAGCCAAAGACGCCAAACCGGTGGATAGCTGGATTAATTCTCTGTAAATAATTTGGATAATTTCAAGCATAGCATTCATCTAATTTCCATTTGGCCTAAATTTTAAAAAAAGCTGGCTTCGATTTTCACCTAGGATTTGAGAAAGATCGCCATTAGAACAAGACCAAAACTCCTCTGAACTTGTAATGTCAGAATCCAGGAGAGCCAAGTATTCTCCTCTTGTCATTTCAAATGGGAGTTTTAATAAATTAAGCCCTTTCTCTGGCAGACCAACCTGCAGTCTCACGAGAAGTGAGTCGACTTTTTCAGGGCTGAGGTCAGCACTTGGATCTATAATTAAAGCAATCTCTACTGCCGAAGAAAGGTGATAGCGGGTATTATCCGCAATTCGAACGACGTCGCCTCTTCCCACTGAGTAGAAAGGATTTACAGTATAACTCGACTCAATTTTATCTATCGCTACCCCATTAATCCAATCATGCAAAATGCAAAGTCTTTTACATCTTGCAGCGTATTCAAATGTGTCCTTAGCTCCAAATTGAAGAGCTGAAACAACTTGAGTATCTACAATACTCGATGCATTCGCAGGCCAAACCCTTTCTCTATGCCCTCTTTTGAATATTGGGATAAAACCGACGTCGCTTTCCGGAAGATACTGGATAAGTGCAAGCAGAGTCATTATATTTAATAGTAAATTTTGATTTCGTTCCAATATTTCTACTAACCTCATTGATGAGGAAAGGGGTAGGGATGATCTTGCACAAGCAGTACCTAGTAAACTGAGGCGTATAAAACTTGAATCTCCTTCAAGTAGTTTTAACCTGAGCATTTCGGGAATAAGTTGATTCAAGTCTAATTCAATTTTTTTAGACCACTCTGGATGTTTTCTTGATTCAAGATAGCCACCAAAAGTTCCAAGAATGAGCCCAGCAACTTTATTTCGATCCACGGCTGATACCTGAAGCAATAGGCGGATTAGCCATTCCTCCGTCCTATCTGAATTGAAGGAGGATACGATTGGTTCAAGGGAAGATCGGAGATATTTATGGAAAAGCTGCTTTCTTTGAAATGGAGACTCAGCAAGAATCAAGCTCTTCCCTTCTTCATTGAATCCTAGTCTTCCAGCCCTTCCTGCCATATTTTTGTACTCTGCAACAGTAAAGGGTCGGCCATCTGTACCGACAAACTCTTGCTCTGCAAGAATAACCGTAGATGCCGGTGTATTTATGCCAGCGGCTAAAGTAGTGGTTGACGATAAGATCGATACTTTTGAGTTTACGTCTCTAAACGCTTCTTCCACTATTTCCTTTTCAAGGGGACTTAGATCCGAATTGTGAAATGCCGTTCCTCCGGCTAAGCAACTGCGTAGCTTATTAGTAGAATCTGAAAGGTCATGAACTGGAAAACGCTCAAGTGCATTTGACTCTGGCTTAAGATTAAGGTCGTTGGAAAGGTAAGCAGCACACCCCCTAGCACTTCCTCTTTTATTTCTAAAAATTAGAATTTTCTCTTTGTTGTCCTTAGCTAATAAAGTTTGGACGAGAGGAACAAGAAGATCTTGAGTGCTAGGTTTAGCCTTTCTCTGGCGAATCTGATGCCTAGACAATAAATTTTCTTCTAGTTCTTCTCCATCGACTAGCCATGATACCGTTCCAGTCCTGTCTATTACTCCCTCGCGAAGAGGGATCGGACGTTCATTAGACATTAGAGTTTTTAAGTCTAACCATTCATCAAAATGATTAATTCCACCAACTACTGCTGAAAGAGCTATGAGCTGCAAAGGTATTCCAAATGAATTCTTATTTCTGAGCAATGTAAAAATAAGCTCAACAGATATTCCTCTTTTTGGATCTGTAATGAATTGAGCCTCATCAATAACAACCAATCCAAGCTGATCAAGGGATTCGGGGGTAGAAACTCCAACACTTAAAAACATTTCATATGTAAAAAGTGCAATATCAAACTTTCCCTTTAAGTATTCTTTAACTTGATCAGTATAGTCGCCAGAGCATCGGATAATTCTTAACCCTAAGTTCAGACCATAGGTATTGTTAAAATGAGAGTACTTTTCATTTACAAGAGCCTTGTAGGGCAGAAGAAAGACAGCTTTTCTTCCATCACATATGGAGCGTAATGCTGAAACTTCACCTATAAAGGTTTTACCCGCAGACGTCGGAGCTACAACGAATAGGGACTGCCCAGATAAGGCACCAAATTCATTTATCGCTTTTAATTGAAGACTATTTAATTTTGGTATTTGACGCTTCCAGTTTTCTATACACAAAGAAGGAATTCCGAATGGCTGCAAGCTATCAAGTTCCTCAGAAGCAGTTATTCCGAGACTATTTGGAAAAAGTTTTAAAAACTCATCCCCTCGTTTGAACGGAGGAAATGTTAGCCCGCCTTCTATTAATCCAACAGTTACGGGCGTCTGAGTTTTTCCAAAGCGAGATGCTTCTCCACGAACCGTTTCCATAACTTTATCAACTAGGTTAGTGATTCCAAATTGATTTTGGAAACTTAGTAAAGAATCAATTAATGCCTTCGTCAGAATACCATGCCCCGTTGTCGGCAGTTCCCAAGCGGGTTCATTGAAATTTGCAGCCGCAATTAAGATTCTTCCCTTGCCTTCAAAAGGAAGAAATGGATTTTTCATTGATCTAGGGGAAGGAGCTCCGTCTAAAACTTTAGAAGCGGCATCTCCTGCAAAACAACAATCAAGAATGAATAAAATAGCTTTTGCAGGAGAAGATCTAAATGCTTCTGACACTTGTTGCATTTCAATAGAAGTGCCCTCTAAGTCAGTTAATGATGAATCATATGCTGCTATTCGGTGATCTGGCGACCCGTGGCCAGAAAAAGAAATTATAAGAGTGTCTTCTGGCCCTGCAGAAGCTGGAAGTCCAACAAGTTCTTTATACAAACGATCTCTGGTTGCTGCTTCATCGACAATTAATTCTGCATCAAGTTCCGGAATATTATCTTTAAACAAGGCCCAAAGTCCTGAAGCATCTTTTACAGCTCCAGATAAGTCACGAATATCATGATTTAAATGTCTATTTATTCCAATAAATTTTCCAATAAATGCCAAAATCGCCTCTTGTTTAGTTGCTGGACCCAGTAATCTGGGCCCAGCTTAGTAGAAGTAGCTTATCGACCTCTTCCAGACTTATTTTTTGTCCTATCTACAATCTTGTAGCCGCCCCCTGGAGTTGGAGTGGGGGGTAGAGGTTCTCCTTTTACGACAGTTACCTCCTTTCCTCTCCCTCCTCTAGGACCAATCTGTTCATATTGCCCTGAAGCGGGCGCCTTAGTTCCTGGTTTCATTGCTTTGGCCATTACAGGCCTCCTTTTCGAAAACCCCAGGATGAAAAATGTCGTGCAAACTTAGCCAATTTCCGTAGACTAAGTGGCGTATGGACAACATTGCCTCCATCCGTGAGGCAGATTAGAGAGCTAATCACCCCGAGTGATTGGCTCTTTGCTTTTTTGGGCTCCCCAATGGAGCCCAAAATTTAAATAATTTCATCAGGACTTTCCCAGTCCGTCAAATCTACGCTATTATCGTATGT
>CAYLWK010000197.1:0-3313 GCA_964387255.1 uncultured Oligoflexia bacterium | reverse complement strand
CATGGAATTCCATCTCGATCCAAGGTGCTCAAAGAAGGTGATGTGATTGGGGTTGATTTTGGGGTGATCAAGAATGGATGGTATGGAGACTCTGCTAGAACCTTTGCTGTGGGTAAAATTGATGAGCCCATTCAAAAACTGCTCGATGTGACTCAAAAAGCTTTGGAATTGGGCATTGAGCAAGCCAGCCCTGGAAATCGACTTTTTGATATTGGGCATGTGATTCAGAATTATGTTGAAGGCTTTGGATTCAGCGTGGTAAGAGAATTTGTTGGTCATGGCATTGGAAAAGCACTTCACGAGGATCCTCAGGTCCCAAACTATGGGCCGAAGGGCAAGGGAATGGTGCTCAAAGCTGGAATGGTCATTGCGATTGAGCCCATGATCAATCAAGGGACTGCTGACGCAGTCGTTTTAGAGGATGGTTGGACTGCTGTGACAGCAGATCGATCCGTATCGGCTCATTTTGAGCATACGGTGGCCATCACAGAGCAAGGGCCACAAATTCTGACCAGAGCAGCTCAGAAGGATTAATTTTAAGCTTGTTTTTTGGAGGAAAAGAGTAAAGAAACATGGCAAAAGAAGAAGCAATCACGGTTGAGGGAACGGTTTTAGAGCCACTCCCGAATGCCATGTTCAAGGTTAGGTTGGAAAATGGACATGAGGTTTTAGCTCATATTTCCGGTAAGATGAGGATGTTCTACATTAAAATACTTGCTGGAGATAAAGTCACAGTTGAGTTATCTCCTTATGACTTAACTCGAGGTCGAATCACTTATCGGTCCAAAAATTAAAGTTTTAAACGAACTTAGTTGAAACTTAAAGCTACTGAGCCGTTGAAAGTCTTTGATGTGGTTGATCAAGACTTTGAACAAGGGTCGTAGGAGAAAAAGAGGTAGAAGGCGAAATGAAGGTCAGAGCAAGCGTTAAAAAGATTTGTTTGAAGTGTAAGGTGATTCGTCGCCGAGGCGTGGTGAGAGTGATTTGTGAGAATCCGAAACATAAACAAAGACAAGGCTAGTAGAGTTTTAAAGAGAAAGAAAAGATTAAAGGATAAAAACAATGGCTCGTATTGCTGGAGTAGATTTACCTAAAAATAAACGAATTGAAATAGCTCTAACCTACATCTATGGGATTGGTCGATCCATGTCTCAGAAGATCTTAAAAGAGGCGTCGGTTGATTTGAATAAAAAGTCAGATGATATCTCAGGTGATGAGCTCAATAGCATCCGAAGCGCAATGGATAAGTTTGTAAAAGTTGAGGGTGACCTTAGACGGGAAGTTAATTTGAATATTAAGCGACTCACTGATCTCGGTTGTTATCGAGGAATTCGACATCGGCGAGGACTTCCAGTACGAGGTCAAAGAACTTCATCGAATGCAAGGACTAGGAAAGGTCCTGCTGTAGCGATTGCAGGGAAGCGTTCGATTAAACAATTAAAATAATCATGAAACACTCATGAAGAATTGATTGAGGCAAAAAAGCGAATGACGGAAGCAAAGGCAAAAACAGAAACAAGTGAGAAAAAAACCGGTGAGGCTCCGAGCGCAGCTCCATCGAGTGCAAAAGGAAAAAAGTCCAAACAGATTGTGAATGGACAAGCTCATATCCTTGCAACTTTCAATAATACGGTCATTACCATGACAGATCAAAATGGGAATGCTGTTGCGTGGGCGAGTGCAGGAGAAAAAGGATTTCGTGGGTCTAGAAAAAATACTCCTTTTGCAGCACAGGTTGCTGCTGAAGATGCAGCACGAAAGGCATTTGACATGGGAATGAGAAATGTTTCTGTCTACGTGAGCGGCCCGGGGTCTGGCAGAGAGTCAGCATTGAGAGCCATGGGGTTGGTTGGGCTTCGAGTCACGTATATTGAAGATGTTACTCCCATTCCTCATAATGGATGTCGCCCCCCGAAAAGGAGAAGAGTCTAATGGCAAGGTACACAGGTCCTGTTTGTCGGCATTGTCGGCGGGAAAACCAGAAGTTATTTTTAAAAGGAGATCGGTGCTACACCGACAAGTGTTCGTTTGAGCGAAGAGGATATCCTCCTGGGCAACATGGCCAAGGCCGGATCAAATTTTCTGAATATGGAATTCAGCTCAGAGAGAAGCAAAAAATTAAGCGGATGTATGGCTTGGGCGAGAAGCAATTTCGAAGTTACTTTGAAGAGGCAGAAAGACGCAAAGGCGTGACAGGTTCCAATCTATTGAGCTTGCTTGAGCGGCGATTAGACAATGTTGCCTATCGATCCGGTTTAGCGAATTCGCGGGCTGAAGCCAGGCATTTAGTTAAGCACGGTCACTTTATAGTCAATGATAGCAAAGTCAATATTCCTTCGTTGCATGTGAATAAAGGCGATTTGATCACAGTGTGTGAAAAGAGTCGGAATAAGACGGTGATCCGATATGCCTTGGAAGCAGTGAAGCGACGAGAAATTCCACAGTGGCTGGAGCTAGATTCTGAGCAATTCACAGCTAAGGTAAGAGATTTACCATCGCGTGATGATGTGACTGCACCAATGGAAGAACGATTAGTTGTCGAGTTGTACTCGAAATAAGGTGCCCTTTAGAAAAATCGGACATTGGATAGAGAGAGATTACAAATAGAATTTAAGGAGAGAGAAAAAAGATGCTTGAAAAAAACTGGCGAGACCTGATCAAGCCAAAAGGCTTAGACGTTGATAAAGAGTCTTTAAATCATCGATATGGAAAGTTTATTGCGCGACCTTTGGAGCGTGGTTTTGGGTTGACTCTTGGAAACTCTTTACGCCGAGTGCTCCTATCCTCTTTGAGGGGTGCCGCAATCACTGCAGTGAAAATTGATGGAGTAGTGCACGAGTTTGCTGCGATTGACGATGTGACTGAAGATGTTGCTGAGATTATATTGAATTTAAAAGAAGTACGATTCCAGCTGAATGCTGAAAGTGCGACGATTGTTATCGATAAAGCTGGACCTTGCGACGTAACAGCGGCAGACATCGTGGCTCCTGAGCAGATTAAAGTTTTGAATCCTGATCAGCATCTTTGCACTGTTGGAAAAGAAGGTCACTTCAAGGCTGAAATTAAAGTAGAACGGGGTCGTGGCTACCGCACGGCTGAAAATAATAAAGATGAAGAGCTTCCTGTTGGCTGGATTGCTGTTGATAGCTTTTTCTCACCCATTCGGAAAGTGAACTACACTGTCACTCAGAGTCGAGTTGGGCAGCGAACTGATTACGATAAATTGACTATGGAAGTGTGGACTGATGGGTCAGTTCACCCTGAAGATGCAGTGTCTCTTGGATCCAAGATTATGAAAGATCAACTTTCTGTT
>CAYLWK010000196.1:0-3646 GCA_964387255.1 uncultured Oligoflexia bacterium | reverse complement strand
CATTAGTAAAGTTTTTTTGATGCTTTTGTTTGCGGCAACTGCATTTGCCCAAGAATAAAAAAGTTTCTTTGATAAAGTAAAAACAGCTATACAAAATGGTGACGTTACTACGTTGAAGTATCTTGTTGAAGAGAAAGAGGGTGGTATGACCGTTGCGATGATGATGGCAACCATGGGACATACTGACTGGCTTAGGGTTGCTGTCAAAAACGGAAAAGCAGATATTTCAGCTACGAATGATCATGGAGTTACGGCCATGGAGTTCGCAGCAAGAAATGGTAGATTATCTACGGTCAAACTCTTTGTTGATGAGTTGGAGCAAGACCCTAATCACTAATCGCAAGCCGCTGAAAAACTTCTCAATATTGTGGCTCAGTCAGGGAATGTATCATTGCTTGGCTACCTTTTGAAAAAGGGAGTAAAATTGACCTCTGAAGATGTTCAAAAAAGCAGAAGAGAATATTGAAAAAGTCAAAAAAGGTTTTGGAAAGTACTCTTTTGAAGTCAAAGCTAGGGAAAAAAACATCTTGTCTCGACAAAAGCAGATTTAATCAAGTTGCCGGACTTTCCAGTGCCGTAGGCAAGGTCCTAAGTGTAGAGTTAGTCAATTCTAAGGATTGTTGCTCTTCTGGTAGAAGCAGTGTTGCTGTATCTCAAAACCGAGATGGAAAGTACAGATCTGAGAATAGTGTTGAGAGCACATATTGATATCTTATCGACGTTCTATCAAGCTTTGAATTAGAACTCTTCTCATGCAGTCAGATGGTGAGGAACGTCCAGCTATTGGAATATTTTTTAGATAACGTTCAACCGACGGTAATTCTTGAATCTTAGACCTTGTAACTTTTGCAAGCCTGGCAATATCGGCTTCCGTCGGTGAGGTTTTCAAGAATTGATCAAGAGTGTCCCTCACGACTTTACCAATTCTTTCCATATAGTGATCGCTTGGATAGCTTACTCCTGGGTCCATTAGTTTAATGTATTCATCTGCGGTTTTTACAACGGCGGCCCCTCTACGCATCAGCGCTTCGATTCCCTCTACATAGGGAAGATATTTTTTCAACTTGATCATTTGATATATGGTTGGCGGTCGTTTTTGTCCAAAAAAGACATCCATATTTTCAATAGCAAATTTATTCATTGCGCTTTTGTAGGAGTCGGATGGATTCTTTACTGTGAATTGAACTAAATCAATAAAATCCGAAGGCTTTTTAACCTTGCTTATGCCTCGCCTAGACAAAAGCATATTTTGTTCAACGTGACTAACAGCTTCTTTTTGCAAAAGCATGATATCTTTAATTGATGGATTCGTTGAAAAAAAGTTGTCAATTGTTTCACCTATAAAATCAGACATGGCTTTTTTGTAAGCGTCACTTGGATATTTCTCGCTAAAGGTGACAAGTTTAATGTAGTCTTTTGGGCGTTTAACCAAAACAAGACCTCGGCGTTGCAGATCTATGCTGGCTTCGATTGAGTGAACGTATCTTTTTTCAAAGTCTTTTAACTTTTTGATAGAAGTAAATAATCGCCTTATTTGATATTCCGATTTACTATCTGGTTTTCTAGAGTCTGAAAACTTTTTCAAGACCCAATTTGGAATCACTCTTCGGAGAAGTGTTCTAACTTTAGAAGGTTTTGCTTGACTAAGCATTCGTTCTCGAATGACGAATCCAAGATCGCTCGAATCATCAATCAAATAAAGTGATTTTTCAAGTTTCTTCAAGTCGGCGACAGATGGATTCATTGAAACGAAGGTTCCGACTGTATCCCTGACGAATTTATTTCTCATTTTTTTGAATGCATCTGAGGGATTTTCTACCGAAGTGTTTGCGATATAGAGATAGTCTTCAGCGGATTTCACAATTGGAAGCGATTTTCTTAATAGTGCGTCAATTGTTCCGATATATTTAGTATAATCATGAAGTTTTCGAGCTTGTTCTAGGGTTGGATTCATTTTAAAAAAATTATCGAGATTTTCCAAAACTAGTCCATCGATCATTTTTCGATAGGCATCACTTGGGGTTTCAATGACCCAATCAATTAGTTTAAGAAACTGATCTGGGCTTTTTACTAATTTGAATCCGGTTTCAATCATTTCCTCAACGTCATCAATAGAGTGATGGGCCAGCTCCAGATATTGACGATACCTTTCCAAATCGATTCCTCTTTCAATTAAATCTTCTGAGCGCGATACGAGTAAAGACCTTAGGCCTCGATGCTCTTTCATAGCTCTGCTCGTGTCAACCTGAGCAGCTGATTCAAGTATCTCGTCGATAGACCGAGCTGAAGTAATATTTTCAGCGGTATGATTCGCTGTGAGTAAGTTTTGAACTTCAGTTGCGAACTCACTAACTGCTTCATGAGAGAGAATTTCGCTAATTGCTTTTTGTGTTGAATCTGGAAGTGGAAGTCGATTATTCAATTCGCTAATTATTCTTTTGGATCTTTCAAGATCACTAGAATCAAGCAGTAGGGATCGAAGTCGATCGGGGTTTTCCACTAAGTCATGTTGTATAGAAATCGCACCTCGGTCGGCCCTAATTTCGACTAGATTGCCTGCATCAGATACTGATGCATCAAAGATCATGTTCCCTTTGTAATCTGCTCCATATTCTTCAAAAGGAGAGGCATCAGCTATGGCTCGAGCCAGGGGATCGTGATGTTGAAATAACTCATTCGAGCCGACTGTATCTCCAAGGACGTACTCAGGTAGCCCTCTCACTGTATTTAAAACTTTTGCATTGTTAATTGCGTTACTTTCACCGACTAATATGCCTTTCCAGGTTCTTGGAGTACGAGGTTTTACTCGGTCCAACCACGCAGAAAACAAGCTTGAAGTTCGATTTTGAGAGCCATTTTTTCCTGGTAAAACGATGTCATCAGACAGAACTGGGGCGCCAAAGTCTACAGACGCATAAAGCTCTTTAGAATTAACTTTCTCAAGAGGCACTAGCTGAACGAAACCTAAGTACTTCCCGCTTCCTTCAACGTGATAAACTCGACTTCCAGAGAGAGCAGATGTGCTCCATCTGGCGGGGGTGGTGCTTTTTAAAAATTTGTCATCCATACAACTACCACCTACGCATTCACCTAGCATAACACCTTTCCAAATTCCATGAATCCTCCTCGGAATGGGTCTAAAAACAATCTTTCGATATTTAACAACTTTGGGGAAAATGTCTTCCCGGTCGAGCAGGTCTTCTAAGCGGATAGCTTGAGCTTTTGCCAAGGACAATGTTGATTCAGATATATTCTTGAACTTTTGTCTCATCATCTTTCCTGGACTTCTTTCAAGTTCTGAAATCCAATCTAAAATTGTATCTGCATTGCCCGATTGCAAAACTTTTCTGGCTTCTTTGGAAGAGATAAAGTCTGATAAGAGGTGAGCCAGAGATGCTCGAAGTGATCTCCTGGATTTTAGCTTTTCGTAAAATTCTGCTGACAGAACACGTTTTTTCTTTTTCCCTAGTTTTTCAATAGATCTCTCAAATTTTTCAATCTCTTTCGAGGCACCTTGAATAATCCTGGCCGCCCTTTTCCTAACTTCTTCACTCGATCGAGAGCCGAAGTAACGACTAATAATCTCGTCAAGTTGTTTCGAATAATCATCGAGGTAGTTCCTCCATGTTTTAACATTGATTACCCG
>CAYLWK010000195.1:0-3778 GCA_964387255.1 uncultured Oligoflexia bacterium | reverse complement strand
CAGATCAAGAAGTTCAATTTTTACAAGCTGAGTTTAAGCGTATGGCAGAAGCGCAGGTTCAAGATCCAAATCGAGTCATCTCGTCTGATTCATCTCAAGATCGAAAACACATCTACCTGACATTAGACCCAGAAGACATTCGAAAAGCATTAGATGTGATCTATCCATCACAAAATCAAAAGAGAGCTTTTCCAGGTGATCGTGGTGCAGGATCCTATTCGCCCTAAGAAGATCATCATGAGTCAAGATCGGAACTCAATTTAGTCAGTAGTTTTAGATTTGAGATAGCCAAATCACGACACGTGTTTTACCGCTTGGAATCCTCTTACGAGACTTAATTTTATACCATGTGAAGGTATCAGAAACAGTTGAGTTTGGGTCTCCAACGTAGCTTTTAGCAAATAAGTGCATCTTGTTTTTTAATTCGGATACGTACTCTCTTGGAAGCAACAGGTTAAACTGAATGCCACCAGGTGCTTTGATTCCATCACTCCCAGCCAGAGTTCGGTCTTGCCCTAAGCTATCAAGGTATTCTTTCACCATTTCTCGTAAATCTTCAGGTGAATCAGTACGGATATTGAATCTCCAAATTTCAGACTGACCGACACGAATTTCTTCAGCATCTTCTTCTTCATTTGGAAGAGATGCCAAGGTTCTTGAATCACTTGCTGTGATGATTTCGTCTGAAGAAAACACAAACTTCAGTTCATCATTTTCGGAAGCCGTTTTGGCGTAAATTGCAGACCCATTTTTCTTGCATCCGATTTTTGGAAGTTTTTCATAAGTGTTCTCGCATTCGGGTCTTCCGAAAACAGTATTCTTCAAAAGATTGGCTTTAAGCACGGCCATTTCATCTTGAGTAGCGTTGAGATCCGCTAAATCAAACGAATCTAAACGTTTTTCCAAACTTTTCTCATAAAAACTCTTCATTTTAGGGATCATGATGACAACCAAGAGTATTGCAACTGCAAACATCAAGCTCTCTGCTCCACTTCTTAAAAACCAAGGAGTTCTTTTCCAGCGAGACTTAGAGTCTGACTCTGACGGTTGCTTCGTCTGTCTGAGTGTTGATTCCATCGGTTGTTGAATCGTGCTAATCACCTTAGTTTTTGATTGGGAGGTGCGCTGACCTTGAAAAATCCAATCTTCCAAAGCATGGATGGCAAAATCAATTTTGAGCTGAATAGCTCCTTCTGAGGCATTCATGATGGAGGCAATTTCAGAGAGTTTAAACTCAAATTGATACTTGAAAATCAATAAAGCTTTTTGTTCAAGACTGAGACGATTAAAATAAAAATAAAACTGATTTAATTTTTCTTGGACACTTCCTTCAGTGTCGAGTTGAATTTCTTTATTAGAATAGGTCGGTGTAGGGGCTGAATGGAATCTATCAATAATAGACTGATAAGCGATCTTAAAAACAAACGGTCGTTCATAGTTTTGATAAGTTTGAATCGGAGCCTGTTTACGAATCGTCTTTTGAATGTCTTTTTGAACTGCTGAGAGGTCAGATTCATTCAACGGGGCTGTGAAGGCAATAAATTGCTGAATCAGGGTCTCATACTTTGAATAAAGCTCTTGAGCTGGCTTACTATTGATCTTGCTTTTTTTCTGAGATGAGCGTTTCAAAATCTTTTTCTTCACCTTGGATTTCGACCTCCCATTTGACTTTGCCTAGCTGAAGGTAAATCTGCCAGCGTTTTGGAAGTGCTGTTACTGAAAAAGGTAGGTGAGCCTTCGGCAACCACTCGGGTTGCTTTGGTTTTCGAATCAGCCTCATTCCTGCCTGTTTCGGCGTTCTTCCACCTTTTTTTTGATTGCAAAGTCGACATGAAGTCACGATATTTTCCCAAGTTTTTGGTCCTCCTTGAACGACCGGGATCACATGATCGAGTGTGAGTTGGCTCTTTTTGCATTGATCTCCACAATATTGACATTGGTGTTGATCTCTTGCAAACACATTTGCTCTAGAGAATCGAACGATCCCTTTTTTCTGGTGTAAAGGAACATAGTTGAGTAGGCGCAACACCATTGGAACTTTAATTGTGATTCGAACGGTTCTCACCTCTCGAACGGATTCTTCTAAAACCTCAACTTTCCCAGAAAAAAGCAGCTGTAGTGCTCGTTTCCAAGAAATGATGTGCATTGGCTCATAAGAGGCGTTTAATACTAAAACCTGGGATGCTCCCATACCAAACCCCCATCTCTCTTTACTATTATACGGGATTTTCCATGAAAAAATAAAATTAAGTCGATAAATCATTGTAATTTCAGGGTAAATTAGTCTAAATTAGGGCTTCATGGGGCCTTTAAAACGCATTTTTATCCCTTTGGTTCTGTTTTCGCTCATTGCGATTTTTGGAGGTTGGGTTTTCGAGCGTCAAGAAATTGAAGTAGAGACCATTGCATTGCCTCATTCGAAAACTGTAGGCGAGCCTGCACATGATTTCTTACTGCAAAACCCAAATGAACGTCGACTCTCACTTAAAGACTTTGAAGGAAATCCAGTTCTCATTCATTTTTGGGCAAGTTGGTGTGCTCCTTGTTTGAAAGAAATTCCAGATTTAGTTTCTCTTGCTGAGCGACTCATTAACACTCCCATGAAAGTCATTTTAATCAGCTTGGATGAGCGTTGGGAAGATTCTTTCGAGATTCTCTCTCCTCAGGGACTTCCTGCAAACGTAGCCTATCTATTAGATCCTAGCCAAGCGACCTCCGAGCGCTATGGATCTTATCAATTTCCAGAGACTTATTTATTAGATCGACACCATCGGATCGTGATGAAATGGATTGGAGCTCAACCCTGGGATAGCGATCAAGCCATGGATGTTTTAAAGCGCTACTTTTAGTCTTTTTTAGAGAACACTCACTGTTCGTGTCGCTCCCTTAGGATGTCATTGACGGCTTTTACGAGTGTTGAGACATCTTCATTTGTGTTTTCTAAGTCAAAGCTGATACGTATCGCCGAATGAATGCGATCTTCGTCTAAACCCATGGCACAAAGAGTGGCATCCAGCACTTTTTTATTTGAGCTACAAGCAGACCCTGTTGAGACTAGGCAATTTTTTCTGTTGAGCTGATCTGCCATGGTTCTGCCACTGATATCTGGAAAGCTCAGGTTCAGAATGTGTGGGCACGTATCAGAATCTTTTGGAGAATTAAGCACGATTTTTCCACGCTCAATCCAAGGCTTGAGTTTTTCACAAAACGAATCTTTCAATGCTCGAGTGTGTTCAATAAAGGATGCTTGTTGGCTTAAGCTCTTTTTCGCTGCTAAATGAAAAGCTTGGATCAATCCAGGATTGGGGGTTCCGGCTCGAAGTCCTTGTTCCTGACCGCCACCAAAGATAAGAGGTCTGATCCTATTTTGATCTAAAATAGTTTTATTTTTAATGACCAACGCTCCCACCCCTTTAGGGCCATGAACTTTATGAGCAGAGATTGAGATTAAATCTAGTGTGTCTAGGTCATCTTTAGCGGGAATCTTTCCAAAGGCTTGAATCCAATCGCTGTGACAAATCAATTTGGGGTTTTGATTTTTCAAAGCCTGGAAGATCGATTCAACTGGATGAATAATTCCAGTGATATTATTTACTTTCATAATACTAACTAGAAGTGTTTGATCATCAATCAATTTTTGAACTGTTTGAAGAGTGATTTTTCCTTGCGCATTAGTTGGAATCGCTCGAACTTCAAATCCAAATGCCTCAAGCGATCGTGCAGTTTGAGTAACTGCAGGGTGTTCTGTTGCCGAAATCACAAGATTTCGACGGATTTT
>CAYLWK010000194.1:0-6126 GCA_964387255.1 uncultured Oligoflexia bacterium | reverse complement strand
ACTCAAACCGGAAACGCGGCGAAGGGGAGAGCGAGCAAGATTCGCAGAACTGAAAACTGAATTCAGCGAACGAGAAATTGCCATCGCTGTTAAACATCTTCAGGAATTTGGTGATTTGAAAAATGGTGACATCGTTCATTCACCAATGGCTTATCTCGCTAGAACAATGCCGGATGTTCTGAAGAAACTACAAAAGCAGCAAGAAGCAAAAAAACAAAAGCAGGCGTTTGAAAAGCGTGAAGAGGAAAACCGCCAGAGGGAGCAGCGAGAGGAAAGAGAAGCTGAAATTGAACTCGAAAGAGCAACCGAGGCATTTCTCCAGACCTTTCCTGATCCCGAAGCTCAGTTTGAAATTATTGGTGAGTTTCACCGAGAAAAAGGCGGGATGCTGAAACCGGATGGGGAACTCGTTCGAAAACTCGCAATTATGAATTGGTATTCAATTAAAAACCAGGAGGCCTAAAATGAGAACGCTTTCACTAGGAAATGTTGCAGGATTGATTCTGATCGGAATTTATTTGTTATTTGCTGCTGGAAGGCAAGACATCGTGTGGAAGGGAATATCTTTCATGCGCCAAAAAGCCTTCGAGGGATTGGTAGTGGACTGGGGATGTCCAATCAAAACAAAAGGAAACTGTAAAGAATATGTTGCAGAACAATATGAGAACTAACTTTAAAACCGTCCTACACTCAAATATCAAACGAAAGTTGAGGCATATGATAGGTGGCTAGATTTTGAGCTATTAGCGTTAACTGAGCTAACTCATTTTTGTTTACGATGCGGAACTCCGTGTAGCCATCGAGATGAGAGTAATCTGAAGGTAACCTCCGGCCTACTCGACTTGCTCTTTCTTCAAGCCAGGTAGCTGGCTCCAGGGTTTTTGCGAAAGTTACTACTCTGGGTTTAGCTTTCCACGCGTTGGCTACCTCTCTAATTCTACTGTGTTCCAAGCGTTCACTCGTAATGCCAAACTTAATCAAAAGTTCGTCAGATTCTAGAGGTACGAATCGTTGACCGACTGCTATCCAAACATAAAATATATTGTTGTCGGAGACATGCTCGGCGCATTCAGGGCATCCGCGTCCGTTTAAAACATTATTTGGTTTCGCCTTCCAAGTGTGCCCCTCTTTGCATCGGAAGCGGATCTTCACTGTATTCGTTACAAACTCATCTACAAGAATATAACCACGATCTTTAATTCTATCGTTTACGATGGTCGTAGTTAGCGGAGCCATCCCAGAACAGTAGGGACAACCTGTTGGCTGAGATCTTCTCATAAGATGTTGTGGAGAGGCTAACCAAGTATGACCTTCGCCGCACCCAAAAAGGGTTTTGGTGTTACCATTTATATAATCTCCCAACATAATGTAGCCACGATCTGCAATTCGTTCATTGACAAGCTCCTTCGACAACGGCGCTTGTCCATCACAATGCGGACACCCTGTTCCGTGAATTACGCAACTTGTTGTTGTTTCCCAATTGTGGCCTTCACTGCATCGAAACAACGATTTTTTGTTACTACCCGAATATTCGCCTATGAGTTTTATTCCACGTTTTTCTATTCGCTTATTTATAATTTCCTTTGTCAGCGGAACTCTGTTTGAACAGTGCGGACACCCATTTCCGGCAATCACACTAGCGGGGGTCGCTTTCCAAGTATGTCCTTCTTCGCAGCCAAAAGTCGATTTTGAGTGAATATTTGAGTAATCACCTAACAGCTCAATATCCCTCCCAGCTAGTCGTTCGACAATAGTAGATCTGGTCAACCTCTTCTTGTTTGCTGCCCTTTTCCTTCCACATATTGGACACCCTTTTCCGTAAAGGACATTACTTGGTGCTGACTCCCAAATGTGTCCTTCATTACAGCTAAAAAGTGCTTTTTCTTTTTGATTTACGTAATTGCCTAGCATCGCTAAGCCGCGATCAGCTAAACGTTCGTTCACCATCTCATTCGTTAAAGGAACTCGACCTGAGCAATATGGACAACCGCACCCATAAAGAACGTTCGCCGGCGTTGCACTCCAATTGTGGCCTTTATTGCATTGGAATGACGATTTCGTATGGTAGCTCACGTAATTGCCAGAGAGAACAATCCCCCTATTCAATAGACGATTATTTACATCGTTTTTAGTTAATCTTTTTTTCTTTGAGCGTTTCTTATCCATCCCCGAACGGTTCTTAGCATACTAATTAGATAGGGTAAAGCTTACGAGATTAATAATTAGCGCAGCTACGCCGCATCTATAGAGTCAATTTCCGAGAAGTCTAGATTTTGAATTCGGGGTTTAAAAACTTTTTCCAATTTGACCATAGTCTCAATCAGCTCTTTTTGTACATTTGATCGATCCAAAGACATAATGTCCTGTCCCTTATTAATTATGTATCTTATTCGACAGGCTCTCTTTCCAGGAATTTCATCAAAATCTAGCGTGTCACCAAACTCTTCTTCTATCTTTTTTCTATTTGTTTTAAAAAATCTTAGCGCACCTTCGTTGAGTTCCGACTCGGGTAGATCAAAATACAGTTCGACTCCATAAAACTTGCTTGTTGCCAAAAACACAAAACTCAACCCTCCTCGACCCGAGGCTTGAGAAAAAAAGTGATATTTTGGAGGTTTTCTAGAAAGAAATCCAGGCAGCGTGCCATTACATTTCTCCTTAATTTCAGTCCAAAACTCAACATTGAATCGTTCCCTCTCCGAAAGTTCACCTTCATGCGCTGCAGCTGATTTTAAGTCTGGATCCGGTTCGCAAATAGCTTGTAATAGTGGTGCAGGTTTTGAACCGTCTATGCTCACAGCGGCCAACTTTATCAAATAGAAATCCACATTAGTCTGAGTGTTAAGCCAACTCAATGCATTTACATGTTCCTGTCGTGGCTCACTAGTGATCCATACGACGGTTTTAGCTTCCAGATTCGAAACATAGGTAATTATTTGACCAAGGTGATTGTGGTCCGTTTTTTCCAACTGATTTTCAATTATTACTTTATTTCCATTTTCATCAACTGCCACAATATCGGCTGCAAAAGATCCTACTGCATGCTCTCTTTTGACTAACTCTAGATCCATATTCAGGACTTCAGAAAGCTCTCCGAGATTTGATTCCAACCAAACGGTAAAGTCTGTGGCTTCGTGTTTCCAGATACTTCTTAAGTTATGCTTCTTAAGCTTTCCAATCACAATAAATCCAAAGGCTTATAGGTTTGAGCGTCATTGGGTACTTATCGGTTTCTTTTGTGCTTTATCTAAATACTATGACTTTGTGCATTATTGCTGCTGTGCGGTAATTAAATAATTAATCCCTATTTAAAACCGATTAGTAGGTATGCCAAAAAAAAGAAGTCGATTTCTCACTAAATCTCGCTTCAAGTTAGCAACCGAGTGTCCAACAAAACTCTTTTATTGCAACAAACCCGACTACGGAAACAACAACCTGGACAATGACTTTCTGATGGCTCTTGCAGAAGGTGGTTTTCAAGTAGGTGAACTGGCTAAAATGTATTGCCAAAGCGGATACAACATTGAAACCCTTTCCCATGAAGAAGCACTAAGAGAAACAGAGAAATACTTACACAGTGAAAATGTAACTCTATTTGAGCCAGCATTCTTATTTGAAAACCTATTTATTCGCATTGATATCTTTGAAAAAGACGGAAACAAAGTCAACCTTGTTGAGGTTAAAGCGAAAAGCTTTGACCCAGCAGAAGAAGAACCTTTCTATGATAGAAGAGCTCTCCGCAAGGGAAAATACATCCTTAAATCAAAGTGGAAGCCTTATCTCTTTGATGTAGCATTTCAAACATATGTTCTATCCAAAGCCCAACCTGAGTTCAAAATAACTCCATATTTGTGCCTTGCCAACAAGGGAGCGAGAACATCCGTTGAAGGAATAAATCAGAAATTTCTCCTTGTCGAGGAGGGTGGTCGAAAAAAAGTTCGAGTTAAAGAGGGAACCACTAAAGAGTTACTTGGTGAAGAGATTCTTATTCGAATTGACGTATCTGATGAGGTTCATTTAATTATTGATGACTGGGAAAGACAGTATGAACCTAGCTTTGGAAGTTTTTCAGAAACAATCAACTCCTTCAGCGCTGCGTATGAAGCAGATAAAAGAATTGATACTCCGATAGGCACAAAATGCAAGAACTGTGAGTTTCGAATTAACTCAGAAAAAGAAGAATCTGGACTACTCAATGGTTTCAAACGATGCTGGGGCGAAAAAACAAATGTCTCTCCCGACAGGCTTATTAAAGAGCCACTTATCATAGATATTTGGAATTTCCGAGATTCACAAAAATTCATAGACAGTGGTGTATATTTTGTAAAAGACCTTGAAAAAACTGACATCACCGTCAAAGATAACGATAATCCTTCGCTTACCTCTTCAGAACGGCAGTGGATACAGGTTGAAAAGGCACAAAAGAATGATGAGACGCCTTATGTAGATTTTGGCGGACTAGCTACAGCCCTGCGTTCATGGGACTTTCCACTTCATTTTATTGACTTTGAAACTACTATGATGGCAATTCCCTTTAACTCTGGACGTCGTCCATATGAACAAATAGCGTTCCAGTTTTCCCACCACTTGATCCATGAGAGCGGAAACGTCGAGCACGCAGACGAATGGATCAATATGGAACGAGGAAAATTTCCAAATTTTGAATTCGTAAGACAGTTAAAAAGATCCTTAGGTGAGCGTGGCACTATTTTTCGATTTGCAGCGCACGAAAACACCGTACTTTGTCAGATTTACCAACAACTTATTTCATCTCAAGAGGTTGACCGAGAGGAACTTTGTACTTGGATACAATCAATTACAAATGCCACCGATTCAATCGACGGCGATTGGGTTGGAAGTAGATCGATGGTGGACATGTGCGATCTCGTAAAAAAACATTTCTATCATCCACTTACAAAGGGCTCTAATTCGATAAAAAAAGTACTTCCTGCAATCCTATCGGAATCATCATTTTTACAAGACAAGTATTCAAAACCCATTTACGGGACCTCACAATTGCCCAGTAAAAACTTTAATAACTTTACATGGATAAAAAAAGACAAGAATGGGCAAACTTTAGATCCTTATAAGCTACTTCCACCGGTTTTTCAGAATATAGATACTGACAAGCTGGACTCACTTTTGACAGACGAATCATTAAGTGATGGCGGAGCAGCAATGACGGCTTATGCAAAAATGCAATTCTCGGAAATGTCTCCCGAAGAAACATCAGCAGTAAGAAACGCTCTCCTAAAGTACTGCGAACTCGACACGCTGGCGATGGTAATGATCTATCAGTACTGGGAAAAAATTACCCAGTCGTACGGCACCCAAGAAACTGCATGATTTCTACAGGTTCTGTCCAATAGTCAAAAGACTGTTCCGGTAGAACTTGCCTATGACATAAATAGTCTCTTTCAACTAAAATTTTAAAGTAAGTTATCGTAATAGCACGTTTTTAGAACTCATGGATGAGACGATATGGCAAGGAAGCCCACTAAAGGAACATTTGAATCCAATATCAAGAAACTGGTAGCGAGCTTTAAAAGAGACGAAGAGTTTTACCTTTCAAAAGAGTATAACGAGTCTCAAGCACGATTAGATTTCATTGATAAGTTTTTCAGCTCTCTTGGCTGGGATATTTCGAACGATAAATCGATCCCTTACCATCTGCGCGAGGTCATCGTTGAGCGAGGGGATACAAACGAAGTTACGAGACCTGACTACACTTTCCGAATTGATACCCGTACGGTTTTTTTCGTAGAAGCGAAGGCGCCACATCAACCTCTTGACAATATTTATCATATCCATCAGGCAAAATCTTATGCATGGAGCTCACCGGATGCCGACATTGCGATTCTAACTGACTTTGAGGAATTCAAAGTTTTTGACTGCACGTCAATTCCAGAAATCGATAAACCCAAAAAGGGGCTCATCAAATCTTTTACGTATAAAGAATATGAAGAGAATATCGATTTTCTGTGGGAGTTCAGCAAGAACAGAGTAGTTGCAGGCAGCCTTGAGAAGTTAATCGACTCAAATAAAAAGAGTAAGAAAAACCGTCTATCTGTAGATCGAGATTTTCTCAATTTCTTAATGCAATGGCGACTTAAATTAGCTAACTTA
>CAYLWK010000193.1:0-2815 GCA_964387255.1 uncultured Oligoflexia bacterium | reverse complement strand
TCATCGGTCATTCGAAGTCCAATGTCATATTTTGTTCCTGTGTCAATTTTAAATTCGCACTGAACTGTATCTCCGACGAAGCCACGCACGGCTACTCCATTAGCATCATGCTCATAAGTCAAATTCAATTGGCTGAGACTTTCTTTAAGTAACTCTGTGTCTTTAATTTTAGTTTTCACCTCTGTGAAATGAGACATCAAACCTCCAATGCTCGAACTTGCTCTTTTTCAGATTTACCACTCTCAACATGAGAGGCCGGCACTGCCCGCTGTTTAGCCCAGCTTCGAATCGCTTCAATCTTTTCTTTCATGGTTCGACTTAATGGGACTGTGTTAGTTAATGAACGACTTAAGAAATCCATCGAAAGCTCTTTCTTTTGAAAAAAAGACTCATACTTGGCGTCAATTAATGCTTGTTCCAACTCTGCACCGGTGAATTGCTCCGAAAGCCGAAGATATCGATTTTTATCAAAATCTTTGATTTCCCAATCGCGTTTTTTTAAATGAATCATTAAAATCTCATAGCGTTCTTTTTCATTGGGAGAATCCAAAAAGAAAATCTCGTCAAAACGACCTTTTCGAAGGAGTTCTGGCGGTAAACCTGAGACATCATTTGCCGTAGCAAAAACAAAAACGGGTTTCTTCTTTTCTTGCATCCATGTCAAAAAGGTCCCAAAGACTCGCGAAGAAGTTCCCCCATCACTGGAGCCACTCGTCCCCGAAAGCCCTTTTTCAATCTCATCCATCCATAGAATGCATGGAGCAACACTTTCTGCTGTTTTGATCGCGAGGCGCATATTCTCTTCCGAGCTTCCCACAAGCCCACTGAAGATCTTTCCCATGTCAAGTCGAAGGAGTGGCATTTTCCAGGCATCACTCAGGCAGGTAGCAGTTAACGACTTCCCACACCCAGGAAGGCCAACCAGCAAAATTCCTTTAGGCGTTGGTAGGTTAATGGATCGAGCTTCTGCCGAAAAACCTAATTTCCGCCTGACTAACCAATCTTTTAAATTTTCTAGTCCCCCAATTGTTTCAAAATTACTTTGATTCTGAACGAAGTCTAAAATGCCTGCTTTTTGAACAATCTGGCGTTTTTCTTTTAGTATGTCTTCAACATCTATCTTCCCATTTTCCACAAATGACTTCGCAAAAACATTCTCAATCTCTTCTTCACAAAGACCCAAGGCGCCTTCTACACAGTCGACTCGATTTGAGTTTTTTGCTCCAGGAATTCTGTCGAAAATTTCACCGATCTCCATTCGATTTGGAAGAGGAATATCCAAAATAGCTAACTCTTTCGACAGCTCAGGGGGAATGGTTGGCGATGGCGAAACAAATACAATATTCTTCTTTGTTAACTTTAGGGAACGAGCTAAATCTCGAAGCTTTCGAACGAGTCCGGGATCTTTAAGATAAGGATGAAAATCTTTAAGTAGAAAGGTGACTGTTCCTTTTCGCTCATCAATAAATTGAAGCGCTCGATCCGGAGCATTCGCTTTTTCAATCACCTTCCCTTTTGAGTCAATAAACCCTTTAGTTCGGGTCCAAATCAAAAACTCAGAAGCTCGCTTCTCAGAGATTGACTGGATCATCCGCTCAACACGAAGCTCTTCAAACGAGGTGCAATAAATCAAAGGGTACCTCGCCCGAATTAAAATCTCTAATTGTGTCTTCGTATCATCCAAACTCATGGTTTACCCAAATTATCCCATTTCGCTATAAGTACAAAAATGCTTAAAAAAAGGGTGGTTGAATGACTCGAACCACCCTCTTTAACAGTTTAAAATTAAACTAGACCTTAAAGTGTTTTGTACTGAGCGTCTTCCACAACAAGAGTCACTTCTTCCATGACTCGAGCGTTTCCGTCTTTCTCGTACTGAGTATGTCCGTAATCTGAAGGCCAAGCATTATTGAGAGTCACCTCAAGCTTTGCATTATCTGCATTGTCGAAAACAGTGACTCCAATTGTCTTTTTATTACCGTCACAGCCACTTTGCTTAACCGTGTCAATCCAATCGATCAAAGTCGAGTCACCAACATCAAATGGCTTTCGGATCGTCACAGAAGAGACAGAAACGTTTCCTGAATCATATGTGACACCTTTTTTCCCATCGTCATCACGATGCTCCACTGGAGCAATCGAGATTCTTGGAGGAGTAAAACCGGAGCAGTTTGCATACTCCTTACTGTCAATTTTTACCTTAAATTTAGATGATGCGAGTGTATCAGCCATTACAGCTTCTCCTTTTCTTTCGTTTCTTAAGTTATTTCCAAGTTAATTTTTATCTCTAACTTAGAAGGTTTACGTACTACTGCTCCATTTCAAGTTTCTGCTGAATATTGATATTCACAAATTCAGCAGGCTTGACGGGTGCAATCCCGATATCAATGTTAAGAAGTCCTTGATCGATCGTCTCCTGCGTGTTGTTGGACTTATCGCAGATCACATAAAACGCTTCTTCAGGTGTGCTGCCCACCAAGGCTTCGTCCTTCCAAAGAGTTTTAAGGAAAGAAGCAATATTGCGTCGAATTGAACCCCAAAGTGATTCATTGTTCGGCTCAAACACTGCCCATTCTGTTCCTTTTTCAATTGTTTGCTTCACATTGAGAAATAAGCGTCGCACATTAATATACTTCCACTCAGGATCATCCGTGAGAGTCCGTGCACCATAAACTTTAATTCCTGCATCCCCAAAATCTCGAATCAAATTAATTCCTCGAGGATTCAGTAGCGTTTGTTCCTGACGAGTGAGGGAATACTTTAAACCAGAAACACCTCTTAAAGGTTCATTTGCAGGGGCCTTATGAATGCCTCG
>CAYLWK010000192.1:0-3608 GCA_964387255.1 uncultured Oligoflexia bacterium | reverse complement strand
TATCGATCTTGACTTGACTGAGTCTCCGATCGTTTTGAGAAAAGAGCTTCTCCTTCATCAAAAAACAGAATTCCCGAAACCTCCTTTGCAGCTTGGAATATTTTGGAAAGATTTTTCTGAGTCTCACCCACATACTTACTTGTGATGTTCGAAAGATCGACTTGATAAAGGTCAAGACCTAATTCGCCAGCTAAGACTTCAGCTGCCATCGTTTTACCTGTCCCAGACGCTCCTTCAAAAACGATGGTCACCCCATGGCCTCGATTATGTCGTTTAGAAAATTTCCAATCCTCCTCGACTTGTGATCGATTTAAGACGTGTTGATACACTTCACTCAGTCGTACCTTAGTCAGAGGCGGTAAAATTAAATCATCCCACTGATACTTAGGAATCACTCGCTTTGCATACTGTTCAAGCTGCCGCGAGCTCTGCTTACGACAGGCCCGTGCAAAATCTTCAAACTTAAATGGTTCATTTGCCACCTTCTCTACCGAAGAAGACTCAGTGAGTAGGACTTCATCTAAGACTCGAACCAACTTAGAAAAACTTAGCGGAAACAGAGATTCCAGCCGAACCAATATGGATGGGTCTAAAGTAATCTGTCTGAAGTCGAGCTCCTTTTTCCAGAGCCCTTGCGGCCTTGGTTCACAAAAAAGCTCTATAAATCTAGGAGGAAGGCGATCTGAAAGCATTTCATTAGGTTGCCTTTGAAATAAAACAAAATAACCCTCCGAAAGAACTTCAACAGCCTCTTTGACCTTCCCGAAATCAGCAGAATCCTCAACTTCCAGAATGATCAGTGATCTACTTAAAATCGAACTATTTCGAACACGCTTCAAAACGCACTGAATTTCCTCATTCGATTGCTCGATCTTGGCAAAGTCTAGAGCATATCCGTTTCGATTCTCTGATAAAAGAAGGGCATTGACCTCCAGCTGATCTTGAAAAAAATCATGGCTCGTGATGAGGCAAAACTGACCTTGAACTGAAATTACTTTTTTTAATTTTTTGATCTGCTCTGAGTTCCAAAAAGAATAAGGTCGTGTCAGATCCAGTGGTCTCAGATAATGGCCCAATGCCCTTTCCAGGTTACCAGCTGAATCACACAGAAAAGACATAATCTCTGGCGCCACCCGTAGTCGTGACTGAGAATTCTCAATAATCAAATACTCTGTTATCAGCCTTGACTGACCTAAAAGAATTCGATTTTCATCACTTAATTTCTGACGATTGATTTGAATTGATAGCTCCTCAAGAGACTCTAACATCGGGAAAAGCGCATCTCCAGCAAGCTGATTTAGCGTTAGAAAAAAAAGTAATTCAACCTCAAGGCCATCAAGACTAAATTTTTCTTGAACCTGACTTAGGTGCTTTCTCAAAGATGACCGAGAAATTCCAAGCAGATCTAATAGCTCAACACACTCCGACTCCACCATTCCAAGCATGGGCTTTACGGAAGAAAAGTCAGAAACGCTGAATTTTTTGTTACTTCTTTTAGTCATCAAACAGATTTTACCTTCTTAGAATGTATCGACGGCGTCATAGGGGCTACTGGAGGCTGGGTGACTCCTGAACTCATCGTCGCCGTATAAGGATGAGTATGTTGATTAAATATTTTCATAATTTCTTCGCCAAACGCTAGACTCTTAGAGGCTCCTTCGCCTAATTCAATCTTGCTTGATCCCTGAATACTCACTTTATTAGCCGACTTAATGGTCACTCCAGAATCATCTAATTTAAACTCATCGCCTGACTTTCCTTTTACAGTCGTGCCAGAATCAGCTAGATCAACTTGATTACCGTTGGCATCTTTCAAGCTCACCTTCTTCCCTTTTCCATCTAAAGTAAGCTGATTCCCAGCTGCATCAGTAACTTCGATTTTCTCATTAGCTGAGTCCAAAATAATTTGATTGCTTGCTTTATCAATGATTGAAATACTTTCTTTTCCCTCTAGATCATCGAAAACTAATAAATGACCGGCTTTAGTTCGAATGGCTCGCAGATTGTTTTTGCCATTTTCATTAAAATCACCCTCTCGTTTTGTTTTAAAAGGCTTTCTCTCTTCATGAAACAAACTAGCTAGAACAATCGGTCGATCAAAGTCGGAATTTTCAAACCCTACCAAAACTTCGTCTCCTTTATCCGGCAAAAACCAATCACCTGCTCCTACCTGTGCAACCGGACGTGCTACTTTAGCCCAAAAGCTCTCTTTCTCCTTCGCTTGACCTCCCAAAAACGGATACTTGACCTTTACTCGCCCCAATTTTTCTTCATCCTGATTATCAACTACGGTCGCTCGAACCAAATTCCATGATGCTTTCATTTATAACGACCTCCTTGCACTCAACTGATCTTTCTCTTTCATTTGTCTTGCAATATGGCATTCAGATTCTGTCGGTCCTACTCCAACAATCTTACAAACATCCAAGAATCGCCCTGAACGAAAAATCTTAAGGATCTGCCCTGTCTTTAAATCTTGACTGGATCCTGCTCCCAATAAAATTGCGCTCTTTCTAGCCTCTATAGGCCAGATATCCGTAATCTTAATTTTTTGATTTTGTTTTTCAGCTGAAGGAGACGCTAGCTCCTGTCCAAGATCTAATTTTTTTAGAGCAATCGTATATCTCGTATTCCGTGACCAGTTTGGCGAAAAAACCTTTAGATAATACTGACCTTCAAGACCTGCAACTGTCGACTGATTTGGCTTCAATTTTCGTCGATAAGATAGCTTTCCAGCTGAGAAACGGTACAGGATTGCTTCAATACTTTCAGATTCTCCATTGTGAGTAAGAAAAAAGCTATGTCTTGCGAACGAGTCACTATTAATCTTCCACCAATCAGTCTGATCTCCTTTGGAAGTACTCAAATCACTTTGATTCACACCCTCAATAAGCTCCGTTGCCCCCTGGAAAACTTGATCTGCTCCCGAATTTTGATTTTCCCGCTCTGGTTTAAATAAAACGTACCCAAAAAGATCACCTGATAATTCTCCCCCAGAATCAACCCCAATCCAATATTCTCCTGGAGGAACAATCTGTTGAAACTTTGCGATTGCCCTAAAAGGACCCAAGCATTCTACCGTTGCTTTTTCAGATTCAATAACGCTTCCTTCCAGAGACAACTTGGGTTTTTCATTCAAGCTAGAGCAGTTTTGAATTGTCTTTGGAAGTATGATTTGAGCTCCACCTTTTCCAGAGGTAGTTACTTTGAACTGAGCACCTTTGGAGAGATTAATCGGATCATTCACACCCGGCTTTACCACAGGCATACTGGCACAGCTTGTGCTGACTAATAATATCCCAAGAAAAAGAGACTCCTTATCAAAGCTTATTTTTCTTTTTGAAATCCTTATACTTTCCATAGTTGATCCTCCCAATGATCTGAGCCTTTCAATGAATCTTGATAGCTATTTTCTCCGGATGCCTGAGGTGGGTATAAAAATTGAATCGAGGTATCACCTACGCGGATCTCATCACCGTGCTTTAAAAATAATGAAGACCGCCTCTCAATCCCGTTCACACCAAAAACCGCTTTTTTATTATCAGGTTCTAATTCATAAGTCTCATATCCACGAATTTTGATCTTCAATCCGGGAATTTCTTCTGATT
>CAYLWK010000191.1:0-6003 GCA_964387255.1 uncultured Oligoflexia bacterium | reverse complement strand
CCGGATCATAAAGCCATGAACGTCAATAGCTCACCAAAACCTTCACTCCAGGCTCGCACCTCAAGACCTCAAACGATGAAAACTTTTTTCTTTCTATTTGCTTTCTTGTTTGCAGGCTGTGGCAAAGGCATCAATACGAGAAACTACCTGACTCCCGGTGAAATCAATGGCATTCAGCTTTGGCTTGATGCAAGTTTTTATAGAACACTCGGAGCTTCAGACGGAACTGATATTTTTACTCAATATGGCACTGGCCACACGTGGAACGGAGCAAACGGTTTTGGTTTTTCAATCAGCTTAACTACAGGCACTGGCGCAGATCCAATGTTTCGAGAAAATCGGTGCCCCAAAGGCCATCCTTCAGTCGACTTCTCGAATGCTTCTTTTTACGAGAATACCAGCTTTAATTTAAGTCAAGACGCGCTGACTGGCGTGACTATTTTTGCCATTCTATCTCATGGCACGGATATCGCTCAAGGCCATCTCGGAATCACATCTAGTTTGGCCTACACTGGCGCTGACCAATTCATTAAATTTGGACAGGGAGCTGCCTCTTTCACAACCTTTGAAATCAACGACGGCGCTACGACCGCATCAGTTCAATTTGCTGCTGCGACTGATTTTAGGACCTATCAACTTTGGTGGAGCCAACCTGAAGGACTTATGGAAGTCGTTGAGATCGCTGGAGACACGCTCACCAGACATGCAACAAACACATCCATCAGCAGCATTTCCCCAAACGGATTTTTACAAATCGGTTACAATATTAATGGCTATTCCAACGCTGAGATTTGCGAGATCATTGCATTTAATCGAGCACTTGATCCTGAAGAAATCGAAAATATGCAAACTTATATAAATGAGAAATACTAACCTTAGACGATCTTAACTCCAAGAATCAGCTAAGAAGGGTGACTTTTTGCTCTCAACTGAGGAAATAAAATCACATCTCGAATACTGGGCGAGTCGGTGAGCAGCATTGCTAAACGATCTATTCCAATCCCTTCTCCTGCTGTTGGAGGAAGGCCATATTCAAGTGCAGTGATATAATCTTCGTCCATGTCACTCGCCTCTTCATCACCTTGATTTTTTGCTTCAACCTGAGCCTCAAACCGTTGACGCTGATCAAAGGGGTCATTTAACTCAGAAAATCCATTCGCAATTTCTCGTCCAAAAATAAAAAGTTCAAATCGGTCAGTCAAAAATGGATCTTTTTCCGACTTTCGAGATAACGGAGAGACATCTAGCGGATATTGAGTAACGAAAGTAGGTTGAATGAGTTGATGCTCTACTTCTTCTTCAAATAACACCATCAACAGCTCGCCTGGCTTCATGCGATCTTCAAAATGAATCTCTTTTTTCTCTAACAGCTTTTTCAACTTTTCTGGATTTCTTAAATCCTCTTTTGATAACTTTTCTTCGAAGGAAGCATACTTCAGAATAGCATCTTCAACTGTGATGCGAGTCCATTTACCAGATAGATCAATTTCTGTGCCTTGATACTGAATCAATCGAGTGCCGACGACTTCGTCTGCAACAAACTGAAAAAGGTCTTCTGTGAGATCCATGAGTTCTTCGTAAGTCGCATAAGCCCAATAAAACTCTAACATCGTAAATTCGGGATTATGCTGAATTGAAATGCCTTCATTCCTAAAATTACGGTTGATCTCAAACACTCGATCAAACCCACCCACAACCAGTCTCTTTAAGTAAAGCTCAGGAGCAATTCTAAGAAAAAGCTCCATATCAAGCGTATTATGATGAGTCTTAAATGGCTTTGCAGCCGCACCCGTAACTAAAGGATGCATCATGGGTGTTTCTACTTCCAAGAAATCACGTTCAGTAAAATACCTTCGAATGGCTTCCATGATTTTTGATCGTTTAATAAATCGTTTTCGAGACGCTTCATCGACCATCAGATCCAAATACCGTTGACGATATTTGATTTCAATATCACTGATCCCATGAAACTTTTCCGGTAACGGGTGCAAGGATTTAGTGAGCAACTGAATATCTTCACAATGCACCGACAGTTCACCCGTCTTGGTTTTGAATAAAAACCCTGCTGCAAAAAGAATATCTCCAATATCTACTTCTTTAAATCGTGCAAAAGCCTCATCTCCGAGTGCTGCTTTTTGTGCATAAAGTTGAATCTTTCCACTTCGATCTTGAAGCTGCAAAAAAGCTGCTTTTCCAAAGGACCGAATCGCCATGACTCTGCCTGCCACGATTGCAGGAACTTTATCTTTTTCCAATGTCTCTTTGTCTGTTTCATCCCATTTTTGATGTAGCTTTTTTGCAAGATCTTTTGGAATCAAGCCATTGGGATAGGGATTTCTTCCTGAATCCTTGATTTTTTTTAATTTATCTAAACGTACCTGCTCTTGATCGGATCGAGATTCCACTTAACCTATTCCTCGTCTACATTCGCTTCTAAAAATCGTTCAGCATCGATCGCTGCCATACACCCAGTCCCCGCAGCCGTCACCGCTTGGCGATAAACATGATCAGCCACATCACCCGCAGCAAAAACTCCAGGCACACGCGTGCGAGTTGATCCAGGTTGAACTTTTAAATACCCCACTTCATCCATATCCAATTGACCTTTAAAAAGGTCGGTGTTGGGTTTATGCCCAATTCCTAAAAAGACGCCTTGAAGTGGCAACTCTCTTGTCTCACCCGTTTCGGTATCCTTGAGTCTCACACCAGTCACTGCATCCTCCCCCAAGATCTCCTCCACGACTGAATTCCAAATAAATTCAATCTTAGGATTTTTCTTTGCTTTATCTTGCATGATCTTGCTGGCTCTCAGCTGATCTCTTCGGTGAATCACATAAACTTTTTTTGCAAACTTTGTTAAAAATAATGACTCTTCCATAGCCGTGTCACCACCTCCAATGACAGCGACATCTACGTCTTTAAAAAAGAATCCGTCACAGGTTGCACAAGCACTCACTCCCTTTCCCATGAGCTTTTTTTCTGACTCAAGTCCAAGCCATTTAGCGGATGCTCCTGTTGAAATGATCAAAGCATCTGCCAAAATATCGTCTTGATTGGAGAGTTTAAGCTTTAAAGGTTTTTTTGATAGATCCACTTCGACCACATCTCCAACCTTAAATCGAGTCCCAAACCGCTCGGCTTGCTTTCGAAATTGGCTCATCATCTCAGGGCCCATAATTCCTTCTGGATACCCAGGATAATTTTCAACATCCGTTGTGAGTGTCAATTGACCACCTGGCTCACGCCCTTCTACAAGCAAGGGCTCTAAGTTCGCACGAGCTGTGTATATCGCAGCTGTGAGTCCTGCTGGACCCGAACCTAAAATCACTACCTTTTCTTTTTTGATCTCATTTGCCATTTTTACTTCAGTCCTTCGTTTTTGGAAGTACCACTGTTCTCAACTAAGGAACACTCTGAACTCAAACTCTGCATGAGCCACAGTTGCCCAAAGCTAGCGGTAGCCTAACTTACCTTTGTAGATTTAAACTTGAATGTCATTAAAACCGCTCAGGATTATCAACTAATCCGCTTTGGACTCTTTAATTTCGTCGATATTGATCCATTCGGCTTTGGATTCATCATCGGGGAGATTCTGAAGTCTCTCTTGATATTGTTTTCTGACAACAATTCCGATTCGGATATTTTTTTCAATGATTCGATTGTCATAGATCTTTTCTTGAGCCGCTTCGTTCAAAAGTTTCATAATCTCAAGGATTACTGCGAAGCCATGATAGTTGTCAATGCCACGTCGGAGGTGTGGAGTCATCGTCGTCACTTTTGGATTTGTCCTGACCCACCACGAGCTTCAGATGACTTGCTCTTTTTCGTCTGGTTTTCTTTCTGTTTTTTACTCGGTTGATCCAGCTATTTGGATCTCTTTGACTGACTTTGAGTCGGGTCAAGCCGTAGAGGTAAATCAATCCAGCAACCATTCCGCCAAGATGCGCCACAGCTGCCAATCCTCCATGCCTGGAATAGAGTGACGTCATGAATTCGACTCCGGCCAAGATCCAAATGAAATGCTTCGCCTTCATCGGAAAAAGCATCATAAAAAGCAGCGTTCGCTCACCAAATAAAATGCCATAAGCAAGTAAAAGCCCATAGATTCCACCTGAGGCTCCCACCATAGGAACACCGAGACCGCCTCTGATAAAGACCTGCATCCCGAGGTAAACTAAGCCTGCAAAAATTGAGCAGAAAAAGAAGTATTTTAAAAAAGCTGATCGACCCCAAACAGCCTCTAGTTCAGATCCAATAAAAAATAACATCAATAGATTGAGAAACAGATGCATGACATCCCCATGCAAAAAAGCATAGGTAAAGAGTTGCCAAATCCATCCGCTCATCACCACTTGATAGGGAACAAGTCCAAAAATGCCCAAGAGGTTGCCACCCATGAATTGATCGGCAGTCTGTTGAATCAAGAAAATTGCCAGATTAACAATGAGTAGAATTTTAACGGTCGGAGTAATACGAATCGGCATGGTAATTAAGATCGTCGCATGATCGGTGAAAGAAAAAAAGAGAGGACCACTATCACTACACCAACTGCTGTACCCAACCTCGATTTAATCGAAATCGGTGGCAATAGCGGCCCTCGATCAAGTGTCCAAGCTAGAGCACCCACCAAAGCTCCTCTAGGCCCAGACAATACTCTTTTCGGAACTTGGGGATTGGACTTAATTAATTTTTCAAAATCACGTGGATTGACGCGTTGCTCATCAAAGAAAGGACTACGAGTTAATTGATTTGATCGCATCACGGGCATAATGCGCCGCATTTTCAGAAAATGCTGAACATAGCTTCTTTAATTACAGGGTTTTTTTCGCAAAGACAGAAGGGAGGGGATGGAACAACAACCGCAAAAACTCAAACCGCTTTGGCTTGATTCATTCTCATTTTTACAGACGTTCTACAAAGAAATGAGAATTAAAAGTTATTTTGCGGAATTGAATTCGTCGAGCTATTCCAAAGTCCCGCTTGGGTTTGATAATAGCGATAAACCGCTTCATAAATTTGTTGCTGAGCTTCCATTTGGTTTTGTGAAGCTTGCAACATCCGCTGCGATTGCATCATTTGCTGCTGCATTCGCGCTTGCATTTGATTAAAATACGCTTGATAGAGGAACGACTGGTTGCCACCAAGGCCACCTAGACCACCGCCTAGGCCACCAAAACCTAGACCACCTAAACCGCCTAGGCCGCCACCGAAGCCTCCGCCGAAACCGCCAGGGAATCCACCACCGAAGCCTCCGCCGAAGCCGCCGCCAGGGAATCCACCGCCAAAGCCGCCACCGAATCCAGGGAATCCGCCACCGCCAAAGCCTCCGCCGAATCCACCAGGGAATCCGCCACCGAAGCCTCCGCCGAATCCACCTCTAAATTGTGGGTACGCTGGATAGGCTGGATACGAATAAAATCCACCTACAGGAAAGCCGCCACCGAATCCACCGCCGCCAAAGCCTCCGCCGAAGCCGCCACCGAATCCTCCACCGAATCCAAAGCCGCCGCCGAAGCCGCCACCGATGATTCCGGGATACGGAGGTAAGCAAGGCACACCAACAGTTGAACACTGTTGAAGGTATTGACCGTAACCTGAGAAATAATTTTTAGAAGGCTTATACACACCATAATAATTGTGCAGAAAGCTTTGTGCGATGGGTGATACTGAATCAACCAAGCCTAAGAATTTATCCCATCCGTCTGGTTCACGAGGACCATAGATTTGTTGCATCATAGCTGCTTGAACACACTGAGGACAAATCTGGGCCGTAGTATTCGCAGTTGAAGTACTATTTTCCATGTCATCTTCAATGTCTTCAAGGTCTGCTTCTAAGTTTGCAAGTTCATTTTCAATGCGCCGAAGCTCAGATTCTTTTTTGTATTTAGGACACGACAGGATTGCTTCACGACAACCTTCTCCCAAAGAAGTCAGGGCTGATCGTGAACGAACATGATCTTGGATCTTCTGACAAGCTAATCGACCATCTTGAATAGTGCCTCG
>CAYLWK010000190.1:0-5317 GCA_964387255.1 uncultured Oligoflexia bacterium | reverse complement strand
GTTTTTACTTCACTCGAAGGCAGACCTTGAAACGCTAACAAGTCGTCTAAAGGACTTGATTGATCAATTGGAAGCGACTGAACCTGTTGAAACTCCATCGTTAGATGGGACTGAGAAACATTGGAAAGTCATTTTCAGTGGCAAACCTAAGGAGTCGGCATATGAATCCTGAATCGAAATGGCTGGCATGGTTTTATGATACTTTGGAAAAGATCAGAGACTGGCTAGAACAACAAGAATGGTACAATGAAGCAAATGAAAAATGGGAAGCCCTTGACAGCCAGTCTAGAAATCTGATCAAGCTGGGAAGCGGCTCAATAGGAGGACTTTTCCTTGTCTACTTTCTTTTCCAAACCGCAGCTGGAGTCTACAATACTCGAGCAGAGTTGGAGGAGAAGATGGATCTCTTGAATATGATTCAGTCTGCTAACAATGAACTTTCAGTCATCAAGGGAGATTCAAAAGGGACAACCTCTCAACCAGACCAGCCAATCAATTGGGAGTCCTATTTTTCTGAAAAAGCATCGCTTGCGGGAATTGATGCCACACGACTTGAAATCGAAAGAGGATCTTTAAAGTCAAAAGACGGAGATGACCTTGCTGAAGAAGCGACATTCAACATTGTTATGCAACAAATCAATGTCAAACAGCTGATTCGATTTTCTTTTTATTTAGAATCAGGAAGTGAACCCGTTAAAGTTAGAACATTTGAAGTAGAAACAGAAGGCGCTGAGGGCTACCTAAACGCTCGCGTTCTGGTTTCATCGTTTCAAGTGGTCAATGAGGAGAGTTAAATGACTGAAACAGATGTTCTTCCGGTACGCGATGACCTCGATACTTCTACTCATTCTAGAAAAAAGGTGAGAAAATGGAAATGGGTAAGTTTCGGATTAGCTGCATTTATTTTTTTCTCGATTGTGAAATTTCCCGAGGCAAAATTGAAGGCACTCATTCAAGCTCAGCTAACAACACAGTTAAGTCAACTTGGCATTCAAATGAGTGCTGGATCCTCTGAACTCTCTTTTCTATTTGGACTAGAATACGAACTTGAGGAGGTTCGTTTTTTCTTTCCTCGGTCTAATCAACCTCTTGAAATAAAAACACTTCGATTTTCACCATCTTTAATTGCATTAATCGTAGGAGATATTGGTGGTTCAGCTTCGATTGAAATAGGCGGGGGTGAAATTGATCTTTCGTTTAAAGGGGATCAGGCTGGAAAGAATTTTCAGTTTTCATTTGATCTAAGTGATGTGGATTTTGAAAAAGCTCAAGTTCTACGATCACTCACTCCTATAAATGGAGGACTCGTCTTGAATGGTGAAGGAGATTTTTCTGGCAGTCCAAGTTCACTGACAAGCCTAAGTGGGAGTTTTGATCTTGAGATCGCCAATTTGAAAATTCCTCCTCAGAAGCTCGTTATTCCGGGATTGTTTTTTTCACCTGAAATTCCCTCTACCATTCGAATCAAGGATGGAAAGCTACGAGGGTCCCTTAAAAATGGCACTTTACTTTTAAGCGAAGCCCGTCTTGGGAGTCCTCGTGGGCAAGGAGGAGACCTCTATCTCGATTCATCAGGTCAGGTGCGCCTTTCTCCTCGACTTATGTCCAGCTCAGTCGATTTAAAGGTAAAATTTGCGTTGTACGGAGAACTTCAAAAGTCATTTGGCCTTTTAGATACTCTATTGAAAAACTTCAAGAAATCAGATGGCACCTTTTCTTATCAACTCAAGGGCCCCGTGCAAAGACCTCGTGCCACACCGCTTTAACACTTAGCGGGAACCACTCAAATGTATTTTTTTCTTTGAAAATCACAGATTTAGTGGTTTGATCGCAGATCATGATTGAACAAACCAGCTCATTTGGACAGCTCGATTTAGAACTCGAACTAAAAAAAAGGCTCGATCGTTACTTTAGCCCAGCCATCGATACGAGGCTCAGCGCACCTCAGAATCTTCGCGAAAGTATTTCATATAGTTTATTGGCTCCTGGTAAACGAATTCGGCCCAGACTGGCTATTGAATCTGCTAAACTTCATGACCTGAGTAAACCCTCTGCGTTAGCAGTGGGATTAGCCATTGAAATGATTCATTGCTTCAGTCTGATTCATGATGATCTTCCTTGCATGGATAATGATGACTTTCGACGAGGGAAGCCTTCAAACCATAAAAAGTTTGGGGAAGCTTTGGCCTTATTAGCAGGTGATGCACTGATGCCAGTCGCTTTTGAAACTTTTTTAGAGGCAGCTCCTGAAGTTTCGCCACTGGCCTTTCAAAAAGCGATGAGTCGTTTTATGGAAGCGATTGGTCCTCGTGGAGTCATGGGAGGACAGGCAGAAGAAATGCTTTTGTCGGAGAATTCAAAATTTGAACAATTGAAAAAGATGCATTTACAAAAAACAGGGGTTCTATTTGAAGCCTCTCTTCTTATTCCAGCAGAATTATCTTCTTGGAATCCAAATTCTCAACAAGGCAAAGCGCTTCAATTTTTTGCAACTCAACTTGGACTTGGTTTTCAAGTGGCTGATGACTTTGAAGATCAGGATCAAGACTTGGAGTCAGATGCCCCTAGGAGTATTCTAAATTTTATTTCGAAGTCCGAGGCTATGGAGAAAACAAAATCCCAGCTGCTTAAGGCAAACGAACAGATGTTGAGTGCATTTGGAGAGAGTGCAGCCGCATTAGTAGGAATCAATCAAGAAATCATCAAGCGCCTTCGCTAATGGATAAGCTAAAAGAATCTCATTCAAAGAATATTTTATGGGTGACGGATCCTTGGGATCAGCTTATTCACGATAAAGAAACTACTTTGAGATGGATTCAGGAGTCGGTTTGGCTTGGGCAAGTGTCTTATTGGACTGACTATCGCTCAATCCGAATTGAAAACGAAGTGACGCAGTTGATCGCTTATCCTGTATTAGAGGCAAAAGAATCCTTAGATACAAACTGCTTCAAAATGGGCGATCCAATCAGTGTATCTGCTACTGAGTTTGATCAGATTCATTATCGTGTAGATCCACCCGTCAACCAGCATTATCTTCACCCCTTGCAAATGTTGGCTTTAAACACACGGGATACGCAGACAGAGTTTATCAATCCGCTGGAAGTGCTTTTTCTAGCTAATGAGAAATTTGAGAACTTTTTACTTGGAAAGCTCACCCCTCCCACACTCATTGCCACTCAGAAAGAGTCGTTTCAGGCGTTTTTTAATGAATATCAAAAGGTCGTTATCAAACCTATCTTTGATGCTCGAGGTCGGGGCACTGCAGTTTTGGATCATAAATCAAAAGAAGACCAATCAAAGTTTGAGAAAGTGCTAAAAAACCTTACTTTTGGGTTTACCTCTCCGGCACTGATGCAAGTCTACCTCAATCAAATTCATGATGGTGAGATTCGACTTTGGTTCTTAGATGGAGAACTTCTAAGTTCTTTCAAAAAATTTCCAATGGAGGGTGATTTCCGAGTCAATGTAACGGGTGGTTCCCCAATCGAAAGGTATTCATTGGGCTCCTCAGACAAAAAAGCCGTTGAGAAGATAGGCAGACTTCTTAAACGACGTCGAATCCGCCTAGCTGCAGTGGATTTAATCAATGGCCAATGCACTGATTTTAATTTTACTAGTCCTGGACTGATGGTACAGATGGAGGCTCTTTACGGTGAAAATTTTTCGAAAATAGTCTTAGAAAAACTGACTAAACCCTTTTCTTCTTGAATAAGACCCAAGTCTAGTTGCCCTAACTAAGCAAGCAACTTTAATCAAACTCGAAATAATTCATGGAGTGGTTTTTTTAAGAGAGTTTCGAGTTCATTGATTTTTTGACTCATGAGTGCTCTTCTTTTCTTTCGTTCCAAGTGTGCAGCCCCACCTAAGATCTTTTCTTTTTTATACAGTGCTAAACTTCCATCTCGCCTAAGTTCCCGAATTCGTTTTCGGGCTCCTTCAATCGAGTAGCGTTCTTGGTAGAGTAGATGTTTAATCATCAAAAGCGTCTCAACATCAGAGCGTTTATAAACACGTTGGCCGGTGGATGACTTCCCTGGCGAGAGGATCGGGAACTCAGACTCCCAATATCGCAAGACATACGGCTTCACTCCCACAATCTCTGAAACATCCCCAATTCGAAAGAAAACCCGATCAGGAATTTCAACAGGCTTTCTTCCTATGATTGCCCGATCTTTTCTTTGATCAGCCATTCCCCCTCCTTATTCTTTAGCTGGTATAAAAAAGTTGGGTAGCAAGCGACCCAATTCCCCAGCGATCACTTTATTATACACTGATTCTATTGAACTCAAAAGCGGCTCGGACATCCAGCCAGGTCTTCAAAGGTTGTCATGGAATGCAATGAATGGGGTCTTGCTTGTTTAGGTTAAGCTTTTCTAAGTAAACTAAAGCTCATCTTTGTCTGAAGCACTTTCAGCATGGGGCGTTGCTAAGTCCTCACCTGCTGATCCGCCACTGCCACTGCTAGCCTGACCAGAGGTTAGAGTTGAATTTACTTCTGAACGAAGGACTTGGGATGGCTTGAAAGTTAACACTCGACGTGCCGAAATCTCGATCGCATCTCCAGTTTGGGGGTTTCTTCCCGTACGGGCTCTTTTTTCTCTCACAACAAAGTTTCCAAAACCCGAAATTTTTATCTTTTCTCCCCGAGAAAGAGTCGTTTTAATAGAATCAAAGACCAATTCAACTAAGTCAGCAGCTTCTTTCTTAGAAAATCCGATTTTCTGATAGATCGCTTCCACGATATCTGCTTTTGTTGTTGCCACAGAGCCTCTCTCTCCTTCACTTCCTCAAAATTGAAGCTTTGATCAAATCAATGCCTGATCTTTTGTTTCCCTACAGTATGCAATCCATCTCTTGAAAAAATTGGCTAAGTCGCCTTTGACCACCCGCTCACTCACCTGAGTTGAGCGCCCAATTTTTTCTTCCATTGAGATAAAATAGCTTCAGAAGCCAAGTCTACTTCCTTTTCTTTTAAACTCCGCTCCTCATCAGAAAAGATAACCCGTACCGCAATACTTGTCATCCCCTCTGGAACCTGCTTGCCTTCATAAATATCAAAGATCTGAGCAGACTGAACTAATGGCTTTCCAGAGGATTTAGCGATACGCGTTATTTCATCGGCAAGAACCTCTCTTTTGACCATCAGCGCAAAATCCCTCTCGACTGAAGGGTGTTCTGACCACTTCTGAAACACTCTATTCTCTCCTAATGCCTTCGATGCCTTTGCGATTGCCTCCCAATCAAACTCAGCCAAAAACAATGAGTCTTTGGCTTTCAGTTTTTGAGCTAATCGCGGATGCCACTCTCCAAAAAATCC
>CAYLWK010000189.1:0-6611 GCA_964387255.1 uncultured Oligoflexia bacterium | reverse complement strand
CAGGTCTCTAAAAGGAGATAATCAACGCCTCCTGCTAAAAGCCCTTCGATTTGAGCCCGAAACGCTTTTTTTAGATCTTCGAATGAAATCCCGCCAGTCACGGTGATTGCTTTTGTGGTAGGTCCTATGGATCCAGCAACAAATCTCGGAGTCGTTGGAGTCGCGACTTTAGAGACTGCACGATTAGCAATTTGTGCAGCTTTTTCATTGATTTCAAAACAATGCTTCCCTAAATCATATTCATCTAAAACAAACGGTGTTCCACCAAACGTATTGGTTTCAATGATGTCGCTTCCAGCTTTGAGGTAATCAACGTGAATCTTTTCAATCAACTCTGGGCGCGTGAGAACGAGGTGTTCATTACAACCCTCGTATTTTTCTCCGCCAAATGCCTCTGGTGTAAGATCCAAATCTTGAATCGCAGTTCCCATGGCTCCATCAAGCACAAGAATTCTAGACTTTAATAGGTCCCTAAGGTGCTGCCCTCTGCCGTGAGAGGCTTTAAAAGAAATCGTATCCTGACTTGAATTGTCTGGCTTAGTGCTCACCAAATTTCCCTTTCTTCTTCGACGTGTAAGGTAAAGGGTGTATCAAAAAACCTTGCAGCTCGTGAAGTAAAATGAGGGGAGAGAACCAGTTCAAGGGGAGTGGTTGATGGTCAGCGTGTCAGGAAATGAGTGTGGATTAACGGAGACAAATCCGTTTTTAATCGACGAGGCTGATGCCACGGGCGGTGACGAATTCAGCAATGGTTTGAGTGGGGGAGTCATAAGGAGATGCCGATCCGAGCACGATCATCCCGCCTTGAGAGGGGAAAACTTGACTGGCAGAAGAAAGCCTCCAGTGACTTAGAGTAGGAATGCTTTCCCAGCCTGAACTCATTGCGCTTGCTCCATTTGGGCTGAATCGATAGAGACGTCCTTCCACGCTTTGAGCGTTTTGATTTGAAAGAATAAAAAGTTGGGAGGCTACAGAAGGATCAGTGGACTGAAAAAGATTTACATCAGCGATATTTAGGTATCCTGAGCTTGGTTCATTGATTCCTAAAACACCATTGCTTCCAAACGACGCATCTGTTTGTCCCTGAGGGAGGATTCGACGAAATTGGTGCCTTGAATCAGGAAGGCTTGTGTCGATTTTTAGATAGTGAATTAAAGATCCATCGGAAAGTTGATAAGGACATGACTGCATCCCAGAGACCCTTCTCCCGTTGAAAACATTCGGGTGCTCGTAGATTTGAAGTTCACCTTGATTTCCGAATTGTGGATTGAGACCTGTCTCAAAATACTCCTTGAAGAAAGTTTGTTGCTGTTGAGGAGCGACGCTGGTGAGGCGGTTTTCCACTTGGTGAAAAGCAATTTCACTAAATCCGTTTCCTCTGGATCGAAGAGGTTGAAAAGCACAACTTTCAGGCTGCCCGTATGCTGATCCGGGATAATTGAGCGTGAGTGCTCCTCCTGTCCCAAAGGTTGTGTCAAGCACTCCTGTGGTTAGGTCTAATTTTAAAAGATAGCCAGAGTAATTTCCCTCGTTGGCGTTCATATTCGACCGAACCCAAAGCGCCAATTGGTTGTTTGGCTTTAAAATAGCATCTTTTAAGAGTTCATTCGACTGAATGGTTCCGTGAGCACTGCTCGTAGTTGTGCCTAGATTGATTCGCGTGATTCCGTTTGTCCCCCAATTGATATCGCGCACGCCTGTGGTGAGATCAAGTTTCACGATGAAAATATCGAAATCCACTGGAATTGCCGTTACTGCTTCTGAAATCCCATGGCCAATGACATAAAGTGCGTTTCCTTGTTGAATGACTTTTTCAATGATGGAAAACACAGCCAGGTTTCCATAGTCTGGTCCTTGAAGCTCCAGAAATTGCCAATCAGCAGGATCAAAGTCACCTGAGAGAGGAAATTGAAACAAAGTTCCGTGTCCTTCTACGGGAAAACCCAAAACGGTTCGATTGTTGTCATATTCACGTAAAACAGAACCGTAGGCAATGACATGAGTTGGTTCTTGAGTGTTGTGAGAAACTTTCAATGTGGCAGAGGTTGCAACTCTTGTTTGAATGAATCCAGATTCTTTTCGAATTGGAATTTCTAAAAAGCCATTATCACCAAAGTTAAAATCTAAAGAAGCTTTCTTGCCGCCGTCATTTCGCAAATTTTTATCCGCATCCCCTCCACGAAGTCCGGGAGCACATGCTGAAATCGTAATCAGCAAACATCCAAGGAGGTTTAGCTGGAAATAATGCATCCAAAGTGTCTTCGAGTCGATTGGTGCAGTTGTCACGCAGTGTGATCCCCCTCTACCGAGTGAACTCTTTAAAACGCACAGTCATTAGGCGTTTATTTTCCCCTAAAATTCCATTATAGCCGCCTATGACGCAAAAAGTCAAAGCGATAGAAGTGAATGCATGTGTCAGGAGTGACCTAGTTTCGTCGATGGAAGTGGCGTCATGAGTCGAATTAGGCAGCTTTTTTCAAGTTAGCGCGTTTAATCGCATTTTCGACTTTTTCTTGGTCGCTGTCGGATAAATTTTTAAATTTTAGGAAAATTTCGTAACCGTCGGGCACTTTTCGAGACTGCATGGTTTCAAAGGTGTCAGCCGCGAGACCTATTTTTTCAAAAAAAGGAGAGGTGAGTCGAATGGCCTTAAGTTCTAAAATAGGCTGAGCAGAAAGAATTCGAATTCCAATTTTAGAAAGAGATTCTATGACAACATCTTCTTCTAGAAAAAGTTTTGCATGAGTTTCTTGGGATTCATCAAAAATAGCCTCTTGAATTGAGAATTGTTTCTTTTGAAACTGTTTATCAACTTTGGTGAGAAGTGTCTCTTTTGTGATCGGTTTCACAAGGTAATCATCGCCTCCAGCTCCCAGACCTCGGAGGATATCTTGATTCGAGTTTCGTGCTGACATGAAGATAATGGGAACGGGGTGCAGTGCTCGATGCTTTCTTAGGCCCGAAACAAAGTCAAACCCATTTCGATGAGGCATGTTGATATCAGTGATAATTAAATCAAATTGATGCGTTTTAATCTTTTCAAAGGCTGTGAAGGCTTCTTTTGCGGTCGTGACAAGGTGACCCGCATGAGACAAAAATGTTTTTGTGAGATTCAGGCTATCTTCATTATCATCGACGACTAAAATATGTCTCATGAAAGCCCCTCTCTTAGTCGACCCATCTAATAGTGATAGAATTTAAATAACTTTCTAGCTTCTCAATGAGCTGCTTCAAAGAGTCTCTGTCTTGTTTCTCGGAGGCAGCTTCAAGGTCCTCAGCAAGCTCACTCATCCGATCAAATCCATAGCCGCCACTAGTTCCTTTTATGTCGTGCGCAATTTTAGCGATCGCTTGATAATTTCGTTCGTCCAGGCAGGTCTTTAAAGTTTCAATCTCGGACTTTTTTCGATCCAAAAACCCGGGAATCAGATCCTTGAGTTCTGTTGCTATTTCAACTTCTGGCATAAATTCTCTCTTGTGCAGAGTGTTAAGTCATTTTGACGAATATGGACTCAGATCGGTCAACCATGAAAAAAATAAAGGCTCACTTAAGTAAATTGACGAAAATCAAATAAAGGGGCAGAAAATATCTAAATAACGCAACGAGTCTATTCTTTGAAAGCTTTGAAGCACTACGTGATGAATAAATTTTTTTTTAGTTTAAGACTGGGGTTTGTCATCAATCTAATTCAAAAGAATGACGATAAACCTTATAGAAGCACTTGATTTGAGAGTTTCTGAATAAGCGACTCAGTTTTTAACCTTTCAATGATGTACCGGGGGTCTCATTCAAAAGCCAAAAACTCCAAAAAACGAAAAAGAGCGTCTGAGGCTTTTAAAAGAGCTTGAGATATTGGATACGCCTGAGGAACAGTTGTATGATGATCTGACACGCCTCGCCTCAATTGTCTGTGGTACGCCGATCTCTCTGATCAGCTTGGTCGATGAAAAGCGACAGTGGTTTAAGTCACATCATGGTTTGTCTGCGAGAGAAACGCCTCGAGATCTTGCGTTTTGTGCTCATGCGATCTTAGAGCATGAGCCATTTGTTGTTCCAAATGCAGATGAGGATGAGCGATTCAAAGATAATCCCCTTGTGACGGATCAGCCTAAAGTTAAATTCTATGCAGGCATTCCGCTTAGCCTCGGGAATGATCTTTCCATTGGAACGCTTTGCGTGATTGATCATCAACCTAAGCAGCTTTCAAAGGATCAAATTGAAGCACTTCAGTGTATTGCTCGACAAGTTGTTTCGCAGCTCAGCTTACGTCTGAAAGTGAAACGCTTAAAAAAGATAGAAGAAATGCAAAACTCCAATTTAAGGTCTGTTGCTCATCAGCTAGAAAATTCAAATTTAATTGAAAGAACACAGGCTGCCGCAAGGATCGGCAGCTGGCAGGTTGATTTAGCGAAACAAACCTGTCTTTGGTCCAAAATGACCTATCAAATTCACGAAGAGGATCCGTCAAAACCAATTCCAATTGAGACTGGAATTAACTACTACGTCGAGCAACATCGACCCATTATTAGTCAAAAAGTACAAGAAGCAATCGACAGTAAAAAACCCTGGGACGAAGAGCTTCAAATTAAAACACCGACTGGGAAAGTTAAATGGGTCAGAGCCATTGGACACCCTATTGTGGAAGATGGAAAAGTTGTAGGTCTAGAGGGAACTTTTCAAGATATTGACTCGAAAAAAAGAGATGAGCAGAAAACTTCAGACTTGAATCGTAGACTCACACTTGCCTTGAAGGCTTCAAACGTTGGTGTTTGGGAGTGGGACATTAGATCCAATGAGTTGATTTGGGATAATCAAATGGTTCGACTGTATGGCCTTAAAGACTCAGAATTCTCGGGGGCTTATTCTGCTTGGGAGAATGGACTCCATCCTGATGATAAACAGCGTGCAATTGATGAAATTAATGCAGCAGTTGAGGGGAAGAGTAAGTTTGATACTGAGTTTAGAGTCGTTTGGCCAAATGGTGAAATTAGAACAATCAGAGCATTAGCAGATGTTTCGAGGGATGAAGATAATAATCCCATAAAAATGATTGGAGTGAATTGGGATATCACTCGATTCATCGAGCAACAGAAACTTTTACAGCAAAGTAACAATCGTTACAATCTAATGGCTGAAGGTGCCAGTGTCGGTATTTGGGATTGGCTGGACGTAAAAAAAGATGAAGAGTTTTGGAGTGATAAATTTTATAGTTTATTAGGTTACCAGAAAGATGAGCTCGAACCCTCGGTGACGGCGTTTAAAAACCTTCTGCATCCCGATGATATTGAAAAAACGTTTGCGGCAGTGAATTGCCATTTTGAGGAAAAAAAACCATTTGATATCGAATATCGGCTTCGAACTAAAAGTGGAAACTATCGATGGTTTCGAGGGACAGGAAAAGCGGTTTTTGACAAAAACAATCATCCTATTCGAATGGTAGGTTCTATTGCAGATATTGATGACTTGAAAAAATCACAACAGGAAATCGAATCTTTTATTTATACTGTGTCTCATGATCTTAAAGCGCCTTTAGTGAGTATTAAGGGTTTCCTGGGTCGATTAAAAAAACATCAAAAGAACTTAGAAGAAAAAAGTTTGCTTTGGCTGGATCGAATCACGGCCAATGTGAACCACATGAGAAGTTTACTGGACGATCTTTTGGAAATCTCAAGAGTTTCTAGTCTAGAGCTCAAGAGAGAATCGGTCTCTTTTGAAGACTTGGTTCAAGAGTCTTTAGCGATTTTTTCAAGTCAGATCGAAGAAAATAATGTTGAGGTCATTGTGAATGACTTACCTCCTCTCGTGGTAGACCCAGATCGAATGAGACAAGTGATCGTAAATCTTGTGGGAAATGCGATTAAATATAATGACAAGGGTGCTCCACGGCTCGAAATCGGGTGTCGTCGTCACGAAGGTCGAGTAGAGATTTATTTTTGTGACAATGGTCCAGGGATACCCAAGGACTATCATACAAAGATATTTCAAATCTTTGAAAGAATCCATCCAGAGGAAACTGATGGTACAGGACTAGGGCTTGCTATTTGCAAACAGATTATTGAAAAGCATGACGGAAAAATATGGGTCATAAATAATTCATCTAAAGAAGGATCAACGTTTTCTATTAGTCTCCCAGTAGAAGTGAGAGAGGAGGCAGCATGAGACGAAAGATATCAGTCCTCTTAGCTGAAGATAATATGGACCATGCGGAACTGATTTTAGAAGGTCTTCAAGAAGGCAATGAACAATTTATAGTCCAGCATGTGAAAGACGGAGAAACTGCTATCCTTTATCTCTTAGGAGAAGAACAATATTCAGACAGAAGTAAGTTTCCATTTCCTGACCTCGTGATTCTTGATATTAAAATGCCAAAGAAAACCGGTTTAGAAGTACTCGAAGTAATCAAGACGACCGGTGCTTTAAAGAAAATTCCTGTTTTAATTTTAAGCACATCGAAAAAAGAAGATGAAATCATCAGGGCTTATGGAGCGGGAGCTTGTACGTTTCTTACTAAACCAATCGAATATGAAGAATTTATCCAGAAGTTGAGCGACCTTAAGTATTATTGGGCCTTGGTGGCGGAAGTGCCTGAAAATGCAGAAGGAAAAAGAAA
>CAYLWK010000188.1:0-4488 GCA_964387255.1 uncultured Oligoflexia bacterium | reverse complement strand
GAACCCCTTTTGAGACCTCCTCAGCAGCTGCAGCTGCTGATTTTGATTCTTCAGAAGTTTCAGTTGAGTTTTTAGATAGCTGAGATGCTGTTGCACTGAGTTCTTCAGAAGCACTGCTGAGTTGCCCTGAGGTCTCTGAAAGCGTGTCTACTAATTTTACTTTCTCTGAAATCACTGACCATGTCAGCATAGGCCCAATGTACTTTTGGTTGTGATCGTAAATAGGGGAGACCAAGAGATCAAGCGTCTCAGGTCCGACTTTGATCTTAGCCGTTCTTGGGAGGTTTCGATCATCTGCTAATAGCCGTCTTTGATGCTCTGGATTTTTGTGAAAGATATCAATCGACGTTCCAATCATCTTATCTGCAGTGACAGGAAGGTGCTCTTGAAGCGATCGGAGCGTTTCAATGCTTTTAGGGTTGATGTAATTAATTTTAAAGTCCAAACCACACATCATGACATTGATTGGCATATTTTCCATCATTGATTGAATGCGTGCCATTTCATTTTCTTGTTTGAGTTTGTCCGTAACAATGTCCCAGGTTGCCATGGCACCTAAGTAGTTTCGATTTTGGTCATAAACGGCACTGACCAAAAGGTCTAATTTATGCTCGCCCACTTCAATGATCGTTTGAATAGGGAGGTTCGCTGGGTTTCTTAGCACATTCTGTTGATGAGCGGGATTTTTGTGAAATGCGTCGATTTTAGTACCCACCATTTGATCGACTGGAACAGGTAGTAAATTTTGAATTGTTCGAAGCGTCTCCATACTCTTAGGATTCAGATACTTGATCACCAAATCAGTACCGCAGTACATGATATTTACCGGAGCATTGTCAAGCATTCCAAACATTTCCGCTTCGGACATGGCTTGAATTTCTGATCCTGCTTGAGTTCCATTTTTTTGCTCTTTTGGACGACTGATTTCCATGATTGATTCCCCTTGTTACTTGTTTGGCTAATTGAGTCGTAAGACACCATCCATTAGCCTAACTCGCTTTCTTTTCCTTTTCAGAGTTCACCGCTTCTAAAATTTTTTGTATATCGACGACACTTAAAAGTGTATCAGATGTTTTATAAACCCCATTCATAAATTTTTTCACCGAATCTGGCAATGTGTCAGGAGTTGCTTCAAAGAAGCTATCTCCAATTTCAAGAACATCTCCAATCCGATCTACTGACAGTGAAATCAATAGATCGTCTAAGCGACACACGACGTTCATTTGTTTTTCGGGTTTTTCTCCTTCAATCTTAAACAGTTCTCGAAGCCCGATGGCGGTTGCAATTTGGCCACGAAGATTGATTAATCCGTAGATATAGTCAGGAGAAAGGGGGACTTGAGTCATCGGCAGCGACCGCGTCACTTCCTGTACCTCTTTCACTTCAATACCATAGAGTCGATCAGCGATATAAAATGTCGAGTACTGTTTGTTATTTTCTTTACGACGATCCGCCATCGCACGACGCTCTTTTCCGGAATAGTTTGGATCATTCTGCACTCTTCTTTCACCTTGCTGTCGACTTTCAAATTCACTCATTGGATTGCATCCTTTGGTCTTTTAGTTGAACCTTGACTGGCTTTGTCAGCTGATACCCTTTGATAAAGTTCATTCACACCTCGGATCAACTCTTCGGGATTTAATTTTTCCAAATAAAGATTAAATCCAGCTGCCTTACCCTCCTCAATATCTCGATCCCTGAAACGTGTTGTCACTGCGATCAATGGGATTGAAGCATTTTCCTTTGAAGCACGGATGGCCTTTGCAAGCTCAAATCCATTGAGCTTTGGCATTTCGATATCAGAAATGACCATCTGATATTGATTTGGGTTCTTCTCAAAGGCTTGAAAAGCTTTTTCTCCGTCTTCGAAAGCGTCAACCTGATGACCGTGACTTTCTAGAACTCGGATGAGCTGACGTCTGAAAAAGACTGTGTCTTCTGCTAATAAGATTGTCAGATGCGGTGTTTCATTCATTTTTTGTTTCATCTCAGTTTGAAGACTTTGTCCTTCCTGGTTTCGATAATCCATTCGAGCAATTTCTTTATCGAGGACTTCAAGGACATCAATCACTGTGATGACTTCTTCGCGATGAATCAAGTTTCCTAAAATTCCTTCTCGATCCGCAATGGTATCATTGAGGTTCATTTCAATTTGAACTGCATCTAGAATTTCCTCGACTAAGATGCCAAAATCTCTCCCCTGCTTTTGAGCTACAATCACAGAAAATTTTTCTATTGATCTGAAAGCGTCCCTTGTTTGTGATTTTTGATCTAAAAAACGACTTAGAGAAATAATAGGTAGAATTGAATCCCGGTACTGAACCACGGCTTGTTCACCAGAAAACTGAACCTGTTCTTTACTAAATTCTTCAAGTCGATGAACTAAACAAAGCGGAATAGCAAATTTTCCGGGGAGTGCTGTTTTAAATAGAAGATAATCTTGTATTTCTAAAGACTCATCAGATTGATTTACTGAAAGATCACCATCAAAAACTTCATCTGTTTTTTGTTCAATCATTTGCTTGCGTGCTCTTGCAATATCTGAGATGCCACCAATATCAAGAATCAACGCTACCGTCCCGTCTCCCATGATAGTGGCACCACTAAAGATTTTTAACTCTTTTAGAAACTTTGGAAGTGGCTTCACGACTATGTCTGCACGGTCCAGAATCTCATCCACGACGAGACCAAAAATAGTACCATCATTGTTTAAAACAACAATATTTGCTTCCTGTGCAAGTTTTTTTCTGGATTCTTCTCGGTCTTGAGAGTTTGTTTTCGGAATCAAAACATCTTCAAAATTAACAAGAGGGAGAAGATCTCCACGGAGTCGATAGACTGGCTCACCTTGTAAAAACTCGACTGCCGAGCTCCCATTGGAGACTTGATCCCCTTCTTCATTTATTTCAGAATCATTTTCAGTTCGAACAAGCTCAACTAGTTTAACCTGTGGGATCGCGAAAATATCCTCTCCACATCGAGCCAACATTGCAGGAACAATCGCAAGCGTGAGTGGAATCTTCAGTTTGATCTCGCTTCCTTTGCCAAATTCACTGTGCAGATCAACGGTGCCGCCAATTTTTTCAATATTAGTTTTCACGACATCCATACCCACGCCTCGTCCAGAAACATTACTGACTTTTTCTGCTGTAGAAAAGCCAGGCTGGAAGATCAGAAGGTGAATTTGTTTGTCAGTCAGATTATCTTTGTCTTGAGAAGTAATGACATTACGTTCGATCGCTTTATTTAAGATTTTTTCTTTATTCAAGCCTTGACCATCATCTGAAATCTGGATGATCACTTGTCCGCCCTCATGAAAAGATCGAATCGAGATCGTTCCTTCCTCTTTTTTACCCGCATTCAGTCGATCTTCTGGTTTTTCAATCCCATGATCACAAGAATTTCGAATGATATGAGTGAGAGGATCTTTAATCGCCTCTAGGAGCGTTTTATCAAGCTCTGTTTCAGTTCCCTCCAAAATGAGATTGATTTTTTTTCCAAGATCGCTTGCTACATCCCTGACGATTCTTTGAAACTTAGATAGAACGTTTCCAATCGGCTGCATCCGAGTTTTCATGACCTCCCCTTGAAGGTCAGAAGTGATTACATCAAGTTTTTGACTCAAATCTGAAAATTCTTGACTCTCTGTTTTTCGAGCGTACTGCAAGAGTTGATTTCGAGTGAGAACAAGCTCTCCCACAAGGTTCATCAGTTTATCCAAAAGACCCACTTGAACACGTATCGTGGTGTCAATTTTGGATGTAACGGGAGCGTTCGTTGAAGTAGACTCGGATGCACTCGCAGGCTCGTTTACTCCCTCAGACGATGAACTTTGAAGATTTGAGGAAGAAGATTTTTCGCGTGTTTGGGAATCTACTGCTTTTTTTTCAGCACTCTGAAGTTTAGAGGGATGAGAGATATTTTCTGAATTTTCTTTTGATGGAGTGAGTTCAAGCTGTTCATCTACCCCTTCATCGTCTTTCAAAAGCTCGTAGTCTCCATCAAACATGCTAGTTGCCGCGTCCACCAGATGGGGCAGCTTGTTTTCAACCTCTTCTTTAAAATGACTGTCATCTTGACCATCTCTCAGTTGGCCGATGAGTTTTTCTATGACATCAAGAGCCATGAGTTGAGCATCCACTAAACGTTCAGGGATCGCTAGTCCATGTCGCCGCACAGGGTCAATTGAGGTTTCCATCGCATGTGCAAGATTTCCAATGAGCTGATAACCAAAGAGCTGGGAAGACCCTTTTAAGGTATGAACATCTCGATAAAGAGCATCAATAATTTTCTTATTGGCTTCATCGTTTGGATCATTTTTTTCTAACGTTGTGAGATGCGTGGCGACGCGTTGTGTGATTTCATCACACTCTGCTAAAAATTCCGCCAAGGCTCCGTCTGAGATGTTATTTTTACCCATTACATAGAACTTTTTTTTTGAGTTACCATGAACCAAGTTACACTAAAGCGAGATGATTTGAATTTTTT
>CAYLWK010000187.1:0-5475 GCA_964387255.1 uncultured Oligoflexia bacterium | reverse complement strand
GAACTAGAAAAGAGACTGAAACACTTCTATAAAACCCTTAGAAGATCTCCAAGCCTTCCGAAAGCTGCATGATCTCGACGCTTTGCTCCTCAGTTACCTTTTCTTCTGAGGTTCCTCGAGAATATCCATCAGCGAGCCCTCAGTCATGTAAGGAGTGACAGGCCGACATGAATCAATGGATTGAGTTAAATTAAAAAGATCTTTTCGCTCAGCCTGAAAATAAGCTGAAAACTACCTTTTTTGACACGTTTGAATGGCGGGAGCGAAGGGACTCGAACCCTCGACCTCTGCCGTGACAGGGCAGCGTTGTAACCAACTCAACTACGCCCCCGCATAACGTTCACTTTAATTCGTGATTTAGGTCAAAAAGAAGCAATAATCGACCTCGGTTTTGAAGTCAATGAGGAACTCGCCCATGTGGACTAAAAACAATCTCTCTTAGGGCACACTCACACTTCCAAACTGAAAAGACGCTGGAAAATCCTTCTCCGCTGCTCCAATCAGATCCCGAAAGGTATCTGTAATGCTTCTCAAGTTTCGACGAGCAAGTTTCTGAGCGTCTGCAGAATTTGTCCCGACAATCAACTGGATCTGATTGGTTTTTGAATTGACTGGAGTGATTCGAACCCCAAAAAAGAGATTTTTAAGCGCTTTTGCGCCAATGACTTTTTTAATTTTTTTTCTCAACTCTTTTTCGAGATCTTCTCCAAAAACGAGGTATCGAAACCGCATCTGGGAGTTTAACGCAGCCTGAGCTCCAGGAACTTCCACATCTAAAATTGTATTCCGGTAAAACTGCCCCTTGCCTGATCCAGCCGCTTCAAGAACATAGGCTGCCACTTCTCGGTCAGTAAATTGCCGTGTCCCCATCCCAAAAGCATCATCTCCGGTGATTCGACTCTCATCAATCGGAAGCCCTGATCGACGAACCGATTCTAGATAGGCTCGTTTAAGTTCATTGAGTCGTTCTGTCACTTTCTCTTCACCTTTTCGAGTGTCGTCTAAAAAGTCTTCAATGATCTGAGTGACATCTTTTGACTTCTTAAAAACATCCGAATTTAAAGGATCTTTTGAAACATTTCGAAACGCCTCAAAACGTTTTTCAGCTTTTAGGATCGCTAATTGAGTTTCATAAATATTCAACGCCCCGGCTCCTCTAAAATCAACACCAAGAATACTTCCTTTTGCTTTGGTTAAATCAATGTGCACACGTTTTTCGATGAGTAAACCTGGATTAAAAGAATTGATCTCATCATAATAATCACGAACCAATTCAAGGTTCTGAAAATAACCTCCTCCTTTTTGAGTTAAAACGCCTTCACCGAAATGCGCCTCAATGGCCTCTCCTAAGGCACTCAAATAACTTTTCTTTCCATGAAGTCGAAGATTGTACCGAGCATCCACTTCTACAGAACGAATCACTTCAATTGCATCTTGCGATAGAATCAATCGAGAGCCATCACCTGGATCAGGCACTAAAAAATTAATTCCTGAAGGCGTCTGTTGAGGTAAAGTTTCTTCAACTAATCGTCGAGTCACCGTGGCGCTTTCAAGCTCTCGAGCTAGATGATTTTCATACTGGTTGAAATCAAAGAAAATCTCGTTCAGTCCGAGTCTTTTTTCAGGCTGAAAACCGCTCGGTTGAGCATCCATTCGATAAAGCTCAGGGTTTATTCTTAGACGATTTGGATTGGTTTTTTTTGACTGAATAGAAATCGATCCTGTTGTCCACACTCTTCCGTATCGGGCGCTAATGTCAGCTTGTTCAACACTCTTTCCAAATCCGGCTAAATGCCACCGCCTTGGATCTGCAATCAACCCTTTAAAAAGTCCTTTCTTAACTGCCTTTTTAAACCAAGGCTGTTCCTTGATCTCAGTGGCAAACTCAAGCGCCGTTGTTTCCATGACACTTTTTAAAAAACGGATTGTTTTACGATCGTTTTTCCTCAGGTGAATTCGAAGTGTTTTAAAATCATGGTACACACCTATGAAATCACCTGAGTCAAACGGCGCGGTTGCAAGAGATCCCTTCAAAGAATTCTTTTGACCCGTAATTGCTGCCTGTAAATTTTCAAGAAAAAGCCCCTTAAAACGATTGATAGTCGCTGTCGCAATATCTTTGTCTATTTTTTTATTGAGCTCCTTTAAAAGAGCGTTTTCAATAGTGAAAATACCGCCATCTTTTTCATTCGGGACTCGTTTAATAAATATTTTATTGGGATTGGTAGCTTGAATTTCATCATCCCATCGCAAAAGTCGTTTTGGGATGACTTCAAATTGAGATGGATCAAATTTACGATATCGCTCTGCATAGCTTGGCCGTTTCCATGGCTTCCCTTGGACAAACGAAAGCAAACACTGAAACGGTGAACTTCTTCCTCTAAACACTGAAGGAAAAGTGCTGGCCTGCCCATAGGAGCTTGCTACTAGGATGCACACCTTAACTAAGGCTAGATAAATAACGCTTCGCATTAGCTTGAGTCGTATCTCTGACCCACTTATCGGTCATTCGCCTAAAGATCTTCGTCTGAAGAAGCTTTCCACTGCCCTGTGACCAAGCATGTTAAATAAGCCTTTATAAAGGGTTCTAACGCTCCATCTAAGACTTTCTCCGCCGTCCCAACGGAATGGCCCGTGCGATGGTCTTTGACCATTTTATAAGGGTGCAAGACATAAGAACGAATCTGACTTCCCCAGGCGATGTCTTTTTTGGCATCTTCAATTTCAGACTGCTCTTTTCGCTTCTCTTCCAAGTGCTTTTCAAAAAGTCGAGATCGAAGCACTTTCATTGCCTGAGCCTTGTTTTTAATCTGAGATCGTTCTTGTTGACACGTCACAACAATTTGAGTGGGTAAATGAGTGATTCTCACAGCACTATCCGTCGTGTTTACCCCCTGTCCGCCTTTTCCTCCGGCTCGAAAAACATCAATTCGCAAATCTGAAGGATTAATCTCTACTTCAAAATCATCATCGACCTCAGGAGTCACAAAAACAGAGGAAAAAGAAGTGTGCCTCCGTTTATTCGAATCAAATGGAGAGATCCGCACTAAACGATGAACCCCTGCCTCTGATTTCAAGTACCCGTAGGCAAAAGGTCCTTCCACCATTGCTGTTACGTTCTTAATCCCAGCATCATCGCCCGGTAAATGATCAATTACCCTAAAAGTAAATCCATTTTGACTCGCCCAACGCTCATACATTCTCAATAGCATTTGCGCCCAGTCTTGTGATTCCGTGCCTCCTGCTCCAGCATTGATCGTCAAGATGGCTGAGTTTGCATCGGCCTGTTCAGAAAGCATTTTCTTTAGCTCAACTCTTTCAAACTTCGGCGCTAAATCAGAAACTAATTGATAGACTTCCTTAAACGACTGTGAATCATTTTCACTTTGGGCCAGTTCAAACAAGGTCTCAGCATCACTGAGAGCTTGCTCTAAATCCTTAAACTCCCCGATCTCTTCTTCAAGTCGAGACTTTTCTTGGGTGAGTTTTTTAGCCTTGATTTGATCATTCCAAAAGTCTGGCTGAGTGGATAAATCTGTAATTTCTTGAATTCGTCGTGTCTTGACCGTTAGGTCAAAGGGAACCTCGTAGGAAGTCGAGTCTCTTCTTCATAGACTCAAATTGTTCGCGAATTTCGTGGGGGGAAACCACAGTGGTTTTCGTTTTTTTCGGAGTTTCACTCATGATTTCTGAAATAGCTTAGTGCTGACGTGAAATCAAGCTCTCACCTAAAGAGGCGCCCAACTTTTTCAAGAGCCAATGTTCTCGGGTTTGCATTTCTTGAGCTTCCTTTTGAGAGCGTTCATGATCCCATCCACAAAGATGCAAAAGTCCGTGAATCATTAAAATTAAAAGCTCATCTCTCACCTCATGCCTGTGCTGCTGAGCCTGCTCTCTTGCCACCGAATAACAAATCGCTAACGCTCCCAGGGAACCCTGCTTTTGGTAAAATTTAGGCGATGGGAAACTCAACACGTCTGTGACTCGGTTTTTCTTTCTAAACTGGTAGTTGATCTTTTTAATTTGAGTGCGATTGACGAGCGTGAGATCGACCAATAGGCTGACGTGAGCAGGACTGATGGGAGCTTTTTTAAAAAGAAAGTCTCGATGACGATCCAGAAGCTCTAGTGCTTTCATCAGTTTTTTTACAATCCACTGTCGATTTTGAGTCAGGGTAGCTCTAGCCATGCGCTCATGATATCACGCAAGGGCTATGGATTCGATTCAAGAGCTGATTCAGACCGTTCATCGATTACGAGCCCCAGGCGGATGTCCTTGGGATCGAAAACAAACGTTTCAAAGCCTTCGCCCTTATCTCATCGAAGAAGCCTATGAGGTCTTGGAGGTGTTGGATAAGCTGCCAAGCGCTCGATCACTTGAAGAAAAAAAAATCAAAAAGGAACTCATCGAAGAGCTTGGAGATCTTTGGCTTCAGATTCTACTTCACTGTGAGATCGCAGGCGAAGTCAAAGCATTTGATCTCTATGATGTTGCAAGTCAGCTCAACGACAAACTGATTCGACGACATCCACATGTCTTTGGAGAAAAATCACTTGATTCTGCTGATTCAGTAGTGACTGAATGGGAAAAAATCAAGGCGTCTGAGAAAAAAGAATCAAGCGACCCATCTGTTCTTTCCGGTGTTCCAAAACACTTGCCAGCCCTTCAAAAAGCAGAGCGAATGATCGAAAAAGTTTCTAGAGTAGGATTTCAATGGAATGACGTGAAAGGGGCTTTAGATAAAATAAAAGAAGAAATCGCAGAACTCGAATCAGAACTTCAAGAAAAAGTATCCCTGGAAAAAACAGAGGAGGAGTTTGGAGATCTTTTATTCACTCTTTGCAACTTCGCCTATTTTCTAAAGCTAAAACCTGAAAATGCATTGCGCAGAACGCTTCAAAAATTTGAGCGTCGGTTTCGATATGTAGAAACTCAGGCTCATGAACAAAATAGATCTCTCGATGAGTTATCTCTTAAAGAAATGGATGCGCTATGGGATCAAGCCAAGCAATTGGAAAAGGACTGAACGTCTGGGGGCTCACAGGAGGCATTGGATCTGGAAAGTCAAAAGCTGGTGAGTTTCTTTCTCAGCTAGGGTGCCCTATCGTCGATGCTGATGCACTCGCAAAAGACATTCGGCAAAACCATCTAGTCGCTCAAAAACAACTCCACACTCTTTTTGGGACGACCGAAGAAACTGAGATCCGTAAAAAGGCATTTACCGAGCCACATTTAAAAAAAGCGCTTGAGGCCGTGTTGCATCCGCTTATTCAGGAAGCTTCGGAAAAGATTTTCCTAGATATAGATCAAAAGCGAAGTGATGCCTCCCTACCGATCATTTATGAGGCAAGTCAACTGATTGAAACGGGAAGGCACAGTGAGCTTCGTGGTCTAATTGTAGTAACTGCCCCTAAGGACGTTCGCATCGAAAGGCTTGTCAAACAGCGAGGCCTTTCAAAAGAAGAAATTCAAAAA
>CAYLWK010000186.1:0-6377 GCA_964387255.1 uncultured Oligoflexia bacterium | reverse complement strand
TTTAAATACTTTTTTATTTGGGCGACATTAATTGCTATTTCTACTCTCACCACAAAACAACACTATTTTATTGATGTAGTAGCAGGGTTTTTCACTGCAATTGTGATCTACTTTATATTTTATAGGCTTGTTCCTTATCGATCTAAGCCTCACTAGATAGCACTAGAATGCTCCTGGTAGTAAATAAATCAAAAAATTAAGACATTCAAAAATGATCCACTAGTAGAGCAAGTAAATCTTACTCCCTGGGATATCTCAAGCTAAAGTAAACCACCGGTCGTTAAGTCTCATGAACGCTATAGAAATGACAAATAGACTAGACAACTTAGATAAAGCCCTAGAACTTCTTAGGCTTTAGAGTTGTAGAGAAAAGTTTTGTTTGATTGTATAAGTTTGGTCCATGGAATATATCGAATTTAGCTTTGTTGATGCATTTACTCGAAAGCCATTCAGTGGCAACCCTGCAGCTGTATCGATGCCGACTCAGAACCTAAATGATGCCTCAATGCAGAATATTGCTTCGGAAATTAATCTGTCCGAAACAGCCTTTTTGAAGAAAAAAGGAGATATATTTCAAATTCGTTGGTTTACTCCAAACGGCGAAGTTGATTTATGTGGCCATGCCACGCTCGCCTCTGCTCACTGGCTTTGGGAAACTCAGGCCACAGCTGCAGATACAATAACCTTCAGAAGTAAAAGCGGACTACTCACTGCAAACAAAGCCGGAGAAGGTAAGATTAAGCTTGATTTCCCAACTGAACCGGCGTTAGCGGTACCAGGAATGACCGAAAAGTTTCTTTCTATTTTAGGAGCTCCTCCGAGCTATGTTGGAAAAAACCGCATGGATTTTCTGATAGAAATAGACAGTGAAGAAACTCTTCTTAAAATTGATCCAGACATGAACGCGATTCGGAAGCTCGATTGTCGAGGCGTTATTGTGACATGCAGAAGTACCGAATTTGATTTCAAATCGAGATGTTTTTATCCTAAATATGGAGTGAATGAAGATCCTGTAACGGGATCGGCGCACTGTTGTTTAGCTCCCTATTGGTCAGAGAAACTGGGAAAAAACAATTTAAAGGCTTTTCAAGCCTCAAAAAGAGGAGGTACGATCAGTTTAGTGGATCAAGGCAACAGAGTTGACTTGATTGGAGAAGCGATCACTACCATCAATGCAAGGTTTGCTATTACAGTCAGTTGACCCTTAACTGATTCGGAAGATCTTTACGCCAAGTAGCTCTAACTTTATTTTAGAGGTCACCGCGGAGTCATGATGGAAAACCATTTTAATTGTTTACCATCATAAATTTGAAAATTTTTAGAAAAATAGCCCACGGAAAACGGCAATGTTTTTATTGCCTAAACAACCTAAGTTCTCAGAAAAGAAAAAAGAATTCACACTGACCTTTTAAATGAGTTTGGTTGGAATGAAAGGCTGCTATTCACTCTGAAAACAAGCACAACGTCTAAACCATCGGCGTGACCAAGGAGGGTCAAGAATCAAAACTCCGTTGACGCGGAACGTCTTAATAGTTAGGGTTCAGGAAATTTTCTGGAGGATTTAATGACTATCAAAAAAATTAAAAAGAATTTTTTTATTTTATCAGCTTTTACTTTGTTTTTAGGATTTCCTATTAAAAGCGTATTTTCTCAAGAGCTCACGTCCCAAAGGAATGGCTTTGGAACGAGGCTTGCATTGTTTACTACTACAAGTTTAGAACCAGTTCTGGGATCCCTGACAAATAAAAACAATCCCGATAAACTAATCGCCGCAGCATTTAAGTTTGGGATGTTTGTTTCGGCTTTTACGAGGCTAAATATAGAATACAATGAAAAAGTGATTCCAAGATTGCTTCCTCAGGGTCAGAGTTTCCTAGAGGGTGACACCGCTTTGGTTTATGAAATTTTCCACATTGTTGCCAATAAGACGATGAATTTAGTTGATGCATTTGGTGAGCATGAGACAAATATTCAACTCAGAGCTGATCATACAGAGGCCGAAATTTTATCTATCTTGAAACAAGAGGTGTTAGTCATCTTGAGTTTAATTTTAAATGCTCAAGAAAAATTTGATGGAAAGAATGATCAAAAAGACCTGATCATGGAGTATCAAGAAAGATTTGGCCTTAGCAAAGAAGATATTGAATCGGTGAGTCGTCGATATTCAATGCAAGATTTAGAAGCCTTGAACCAAGGAACTGGTAATCCTTTTGAGCGGCTCAAATAGCGAGGTCGAGATTTTTAGTATCCAGTCAAAGAGTCAGAGATCCAATATTTCATCAACTTTAGTACCTTTTTTTCTTAAGTGATGATTAGACTTTTACTTATTCTCTTACTTCTTCACTCGACAGCTACCGCTCACAAGCCCGGATGTAGGAAACTGCTTGATCCAAGCACGGTCACCTTTTCGGATTCAAACAAAAGGTTCATAATTCGTGCAGGCCATGTGAATGATTTTAAGGCTATTATCAGAATTGGAAATCAACATCGAGATAAGATGGGACAGGTGCTAAAGCACAATCTTAGGACTGGCTTAGAGGAAAGTTCACTATTAGTAGCTGAAATAGAAGAAGAGATTATTGGATTTGTTCTTTGGCATCTGCGTCTAGATGGATGGCGAACTATTTACGATCTTGGGGTACACCGAGATTATGTGAAAAAGGGTGTTGGCCAAGCTCTTTTGCAGAGGGTTCCAAAGCCGATACAATTGAAAGTCGTGGCAGACAATACTATTGCCCGAAATTTTTTTAAGGCATCTGGGATGAAAAAATGCGGTTACACCGAAAGCAGAACAGGAAGAAAGCTCATCATTTTTCGGACGAATCGTTATTAGCAGGTTCTATACCGTGCGCTTGACATTATAGGCCTCGCATTGGTCCTAGGGTCAAGAAAAACGCTCAAGACAAACCTTAGTAAGGAAAATTCTTCTTCAGTTTACCTAGCTGGTTCGCCCTCGCTTATGGAAGAGCAGATTTAAATCATGTTTCCCAGTAAATCTCCCAAATACAGCGTCTCGTGAAAATGGATCCGTCACAAGCAAGATTTACTTGCGATACCCCCTTAGACCTAAAAATTCCCTCAAAAACAAAATATCAAGATGAATTCAAAAATGATGATAACTGTGAAATTTTTCCAACTGGTCATCTTAAAAATATCCTACTGATCGACCGCATAAAACCACACACAGAAATCATTGTGAGCTGGATCCTCCGTCCGCGAGGATCAGTGGGCGTCGTATCGTGAGCTCCTGAAAAAGGCTATTCAAGTGGGGGGCCAGCGATCTGACTATTTTATAGCATCTAAGATTCTGTCTGAAGAATTTTTGAACCAGGATTCTACCACACACTCGTAAGTTCAGATTCTTACGTCGAAACGGTTATCTTTGAACTCGGATCAATCTAACCAAATTCAAAAAAGATCACTTCAACAATTTGTCAGGACGATATCATTACCTTGGAATCCATCCCATCTGATAATAGCATTGTTCAAATGACTCAAAAGGCAGCACGGTGTAGAGAGCTTTTTTGCCTTTTTCTAAAGTGCCCAATCTTTCCTCCCAGCCCAGCGCTTTTGCTGCGTTAAAAGTCACTCCACATAAAATCTCGGCACAACTCAGTTGATAATAAAGTCCTGCAAGCGTCATCACAAAAGGTAATGATAAACACATACTAGAACCAGGGTTAGAATCAGTGGATAAAGCAATCCTAGCGCCTGAATCGATTAGTTTTCGAGCGGGAGCATAAGGTTCTTTAATAAAAAAAGACGTTGCGGGTAACAACACACCTACGGTCTCAGAGTCAGAAAGCTTTCGAATATTTTCCTTTGAAATCCTAAGCAAATGATCCACTGATAAAGCTCCAAGCTCACATGCAAGCGCAGTGGAATTGGTATTCGCTAGCTCATCACCATGAAGCTTAATTTTTAATCCTAAAGACTTCGCTTTTTCCAGGATTTTTTTGCCCTCTTCCAATGAGAAGAAGCCTTCGTCTATAAAGACATCACATGCATCAGCCAGCTTCCGCTCACTCACTTCTGGAAGTGTTTTGTCTAAAATTTCAGTGAGGTAGTCTGATTTCTTTCGGTCTATAGGGTAGGCATGAGCCCCGAGATAGGTGGCCTGAATTTCGCACCACGGGTTTTCTTTTTTCAATCGCTGAATCACTTCTAATGACTTGATTTCAGCCTCATGGGACAGCCCATACCCTGATTTAATCTCAATCGCTCTCACGCCATAGCGCCAGAATGTGTTTAAGCGCTCTAGGGCTTGTGAATACAGAGTATCAAGAGACGCTTCCCGAGTAGGGCGAAGGGTCGAAAGAATACCACCACCTGCTTTAGCAATTTCCTCATAGGTCGCTCCTGCACAGCGCATTGCAAACTCATTGGAACGATCGCCACCATAGACTAAGTGTGTATGACAATCGATCCAGCCAGGAGTGATGCAGTTTTTTCCATTCAGATCTTCCCAAGAAATGGACTGAAATTCGGCGGGAATCGATGTGGATTCCCCCACCCAAAGCACTTCATCGGGCACCAAGTGGCCATCGATTTCTTTCTGTGAATATACAATGGCCCCATTCTCGACCCCCCCTAGATCCCTTTGCTCGACATGGCGCCCTTGCTTCTTACGAAGCCCTTGTCCGGTATAAAGAACACTCGCATTCTTAACACCTTTTTTTTTCATTTTCTCCCTCTCACTAGCGCTTTAAACTTCTCATTATCAATACAAGTGAGGATCGTTTCTATATCTGGATTTAAGAATCGATCCTCTTCAAGTTTTGGAACATGGCTTCGAATAAACTGAACTATAGCCTCCACTCGAGAGGTAGAGGTCAAAGGTCTCAATAAATCAAAACCCTGGCAGGCACAAAAAAGTTCGATGGCAAGTACTTTCTTTGTATTTGAGATAACCTGTCTTAATTTTCGTGCTCCCCAAGCACCCATGCTCACATGATCTTCTTTGTCAATCGATGTAGGAATAGAGTCTACACTGGCAGGATGACAAAGTGTTTTATTTTCTGAAACTAAAGAAGCTGCCGTGTACTGAAGGATCATCACACCACTAAAAATCCCAGGTCGCTGTGTTAAGAATGGACTAAGTCCCGAAAAGGTTGGCTGAGTCAGTTTATCAATGCGCCGCTCAGAAATGTTTGCAAGTTCAGCCATCGCGATTGCCATCTGATCAAAGGCAAATGCCACAATCTGCCCATGAAAATTACCGCCACTTACAATTTTTTCTTCATCTGGAAACAAGATTGGATTATCCGTAACAGAGTTTATTTCTCGTAGAAGTACGCTTGAGGCTTGTTCGATCCACTCCCTAGAGGGTCCATGGACCTGAGGAATGCAGCGAAAAGAATAAGGGTCCTGAATTCGCTTGCAGTCTTTGTGACTTTGATTAATGGAAGAAGTCGACCCATCAGGCTCCGTTAACCAATACCGAAGTGTTTCTGCCACCTTCATCTGACCTGGATGAGGTCGAACCTGATGCAAGTGTTCGTCAAAGGCTGCACGTGTTCCTCGAATCACCTCCAAAGACATAGCACCACACAGATCCGCTAAATCACAAAAATAATCGGCTTCTAAAAGTGATTGCATTCCCAATGCCGTCATAAACTGGGTTCCATTATTTAAAGCAAGACCTGCCTTAGGATGCAACGCAACTGGGGTAATATTTTTTTTCTTTAAAACCTTACTGGTCTCTACCCAACTTGATCCTTGGCGTACTCGTCCTTCTCCTACAAGTGCAAGTGCTAAGTGGGCAAGTGGCGCCAGATCCCCACTTGCTCCAACGGATCCCTGTTCCGGAATCCAAGGATATATCTCTTCATTGATAAAACAAATTAACTGCTCAATAATCTCAACGCTAACTCCTGAGTGACCTTGGGCAAGCGACTGCGCCCGGAGTAAGAGCATTGCTCTCACACTGATTTCATCTAAGGGCTCACCCACTCCTGCTGCATGAGATCTTAAATAATAGTATTGAAGTTGATCCGTTTCACTCGAATCAATTCGAATATCTGATAGCGGTCCAAACCCAGTATTTAAACCGTAAACTGCTTCGTCTTTTTCAGAAACTTTTCTTAAAAATTGATGACAGTGGTGGACCTTTTCCCGAGCCCGATTATCTAGAACAATTGGATTGCGCCGTTTAACAATTCGATCAAACAAATCTAAAGTCAAAGGCTCATAGCCGATTCTAATTTTCCTATTTCCTAAGGCGATGTCTGATGCCATAGCATCCACTCCTTCTAAAATTTAAACTCATCCATAAATCCTTAAGCCTTAGCCAATTGCTTCTCTGAGACGATCAATGGGTATTTTTCGATCTTTCTCTTTGAAGATATAGGACCCAGCAACAAAAATATTCACTCCCA
>CAYLWK010000185.1:0-9411 GCA_964387255.1 uncultured Oligoflexia bacterium | reverse complement strand
TTGGTTATTTCTGGATTTAGGTCGTCATTAATTAAAGAGGGGTTTTTAAATGGTAGATTTAAGATACGACTTAAGGATCAAAGGGATCTTGAAGCGCTACGCCGATTTTTTGTAATGGTGCATTACAATGATGGGTTTACTGAAATATTCCTTAACCAGATTAAAGATGCAGTGACTTCGAGCTCAAAACACACTCGCAAAGAAAAAATTGATATCCTCGTGCATTTTGGGGATTTAAAGGGGAGCAACCAGTTTTTTTCTAAAAATGACTTAGATTTGATGCATCAATTCAGGAAAAAATGTCTCGTCTGGTTAGTCCATCAGAATATCGCAATGGAGCGGCTAATCGAATTTTTGAGTTACTCACGACTTCCAGAGCACGAATTTGAGCTCCGAAAAATGATTCTAGAAAGCTATTCGTTTGAGTCAGCAGAAGAGTTCATTCAGATATTTGAAGCTCGTTCAAGCTTCAGTCAATCGGTGGTTGAAGAATCTCCTGAGGAAGTAGATTCTTATTTTGAAAAGTCACTCGAACTAGCGCTCCCACTATTGAGTCGTTTTACGCCAACCGACGATCAGATCTCACGCTATTCCTCCCTCTCAAGTCAACCTGAAAAACTACGTGGGAAACTCAAAAAAATTAAAGTGTTTCAATTTTTAGAAGTAATTTCAGATCCAGAAGCCTGGCTCGATCTGCTAAGACGAAACTTTGAATCAAAAGGTAAAGAGACGTTTGAAAGCTGGCTTAAGCTTGGCCTCACGGGACATGCAGTTCAACATTTTATTGAGAGCTCACCCACGATTTGGCAGCTCACTCGTTTCCTTCGTCTTCCAGTGAGTTCGAGTCTAGCAAATTTGGCCCTTTCAGCCCTCCTACAGAAATCACCCACTTTTGAAGAGAGTCACAAAATAGTTGAAAACCTTTCGCGCATCCCTGACCGGCAGGCCCTCACGGCTATTTTGTTAGTTCAAAAAAACTCCTTTTCATCCAAGCAAATTCTCTCCCTAGGGTCCTTGCTTCACACGAGTCAAAAAGATCGTTTTGCTCGGTTAGTTACTGGCCAGTTTCTGAGATCAGGACCTAATCGTGAGGAAAGCATTCACTATTTGAAGCTCTACGAGCTTCGTGCTCCTGAAAGTAGAGGCGGCGACTATAGAATCATCACTGCGATTCGCACGATTGGAAAAATCCTTAGATTTCTCAAAGATGAAATCAAGTGGGCTTGGATTGATCTTTTAAATTTATCCTATGAAGAACCAAGCGATCTAGAAAACACCGAAAACCATCGGAAGCCAACGAATAAACCCTCCTTTAGAGTGCTAAAGACCTATCTGGAGCGGTTTTCCGATATTGAATCACTGCAATATCTCAAAGAGGCTTTTCCAGAGCAGTGGAACCAGTGGTTGGAAAGAGTGATGATTCATCATCGAATGCTTCCTATTGAGAAGCTGGTTGCGGCTCCGTTTCAGATTGAGCGTTACTTGGATGAGGTCTTTGAGTGGGACCCAGACTTTGAAACACTTTTAAAGCTTCGAGACCACCTAGCGACGTTGGGGAAACCTGAGCTTCGTCAATGGTTTTTACTTCTGATCGCTCATGGAAGGATCACAAGTTTAAACGATTTTTGGACTTATTTTAGCGTGGACCCTAGTGATCAAAACAGCAACGCCTCTGAGGCATCTCTCGCTGAAATGATGCGTCAGTTATTTTTAGATCATTTGGATTTATTCTTCGCATTGAATCCCTCGAGTCAGGAAGTATCAAAGGCAGCGAGCCGATTGGGTTTGAGTGAAAAGGCTCTTTTACGCAGAAAAGGCTTTAAAGCCATTCTAAGAAAAAGCGAAACCGTGATTGCTCCATTTAGAGCCTTGTTTTCTAGGAGTCAAAATCAACCCAAACCTTGGCTAGATACGATCGACTGTCAGACAGTGATGATGGAACTCCCCAAGTGAGAAACTAACGATGGTGAACTTGAGCACATGAGTGTAAGCCATCGACTAGTGCTTCTTCTTGTCGATTCGGAAAAACCTGAGTTTCAATTTTATTTAAAAGGGTTTGGTAAGCTTCCCATCGAAGAGCTGAGTTTTCCACTTCGAAGACAACAAAGATCTCTCTCGCGAGGTCTCCGAAATACCGAAGACAAAAATCATCTTGTTCGAGCTGATTTTGTTCAATGAGGGATTGAAAATATAAATAAGCTAGCTGAGCCATTTCGTAGGAGGCTCGAAGAGTAATGCTTCTTTGGGTGATTGATAAGACAGCAATAGCTTCAGGAGAAGCTGACCCCAGAATGCTTCGTGAGATATAGCCACGCGCCTCATGAGGAAAGCTACTTTCGGGTCTCTCGTAAATCCAAAGCTCCCTTGAGCCTTCAATCCACTTTCGATCCGGAGATTGTTTGGTGCGAGCTTTCTTTCGATTTTTTTGTCGAGGGGATTTTCTTGGGACGATCGCTTGGAGCTGATGACTGGAAAGCCCTAAATCGCGAAGGCCGAGTGCACCTGAACGATCATTCACAGCGATCATCTTTGAAGCGGGCCCTAGGCGGTAGCCAAGTCTGAGAGCGATTTGTTCAAGGCTTGATAAAGGGTGATGAAGGTCCCAGTCATAGTATCCATGGTGATCCACCCAAACTGAGTGGACTCCTCGGCTTCTAAAATGAGCTGCCCATGATCGTTTTTTATCTCGACTCTTTGGACGAAGCTCATGAATGATAAGATAGCGGATGCGCTTACGTGGATTCGAATTAAGCCATTTTTCAACTTGAGTGGCAATGCTTCCATCAAAATACGCGCCCTTAGGAAGATCAAGTTCTAATACCTTTGCCCCAGACTTTCTGGCGATTTGAGTTATTTCCATGCCTTCAGGATCATTCATGGGTACGACAACGAGGGTCTCTTGATTTTTTTTTCTAAGTTCCGTTTGTGGGAACTGAAAAACAGTTTCAAAGTGACTCCGTTTTTGTTCTCTTCTTCCGTGGCGTTGCCACTTCGCAGTTAAGCTTGGAGCAACGTAAGGGATGTGAAGTGTGTCTTGACTTGATAGAGAACGCCTTCGTGTGTACCACTGTGGATCAATGGGTTCGGATGAAAGAAAGTAAGCTCTCCAAAGTTCACCCAAAGGCGTGGGTCGAGGAAGGTCATGACGAAGTGGAGGCAGTTTGAAGTGAGGTTCTGGGAGTGATTGTTTTTTTCTAAAAACGCCCTCTTCGAGAGTGATTCCCAGTTTCTTTGTAAAAAAGTCAATCAGGCTTTCTCGAAGCTCATCTGTTTTTACGCGATAAGAAAATCGTCTTGGGCTCAATGATTGAAGCGCTTCGAGTCGTGTGAGGACACCCCTAAAGTAGTCGATCATTCGAGGAGTGGAGCCGTCTAACCAATACGACCGCCACCAAGTGTGTGGAATTGCTTCCATCAGTAAAATCCATCGCTTTGCAAATGAAGAATCCACAAGAGAGGGACTTGTTTCCAGAGAAGGGGGACGATCATAAATCACATGGTTTGAGCTAAGTTTAAAGTGACGTAGATCAATCGAGGAATTGCCTAGCAATGCCTCAATACTAAGGAGAGTAAGGAGCTCTAACGCTTTTTGCATTTTTAGCGGACTTTTTTGTTTTCCACTTAGGTGTGAGGTTTCAAGCGGTTCGCCAGCATCTCTTTCAACCAAGAGTTGAACCAAGACTCGCCTGATTTTGCCTGATTGATCTTGATAGAATGCAGGGTAGGTGGGACGATGAGCAACTCCTAAAAGATCACTTAAAAAGCTACGTCTGATTAAGTGATCTCGTTGTCTTTGACTCAAGTTTGGAAATACTCGAATCGCTCTTCCATATGAGTCTCGACCACGCCAGGCTCCTCGGCGGTCGAAGTGAGACTCGTCTTCAATTGGTTGAATATGGATGTAAGAGAGGTAGACCATGGGGTCTTGAGCTTGAGAGACCTGTGTAAAAAAGTGCGCCATGATAAAACCGGCAAAAACCGACACGAATAAAAGAATGCGTCGAAATAAATTTCTTTTAACCCAATGCACCCAGTTCAAGACTCATTTCCCTTCATCCTTATCCTCAGGTCCCGGTTCTGCCGTCATTGGAATTCAAAGTCAACACGCCAAATCAAAAGATTCAACTTAGTAGAAACAGAATATTCAGGTCAAAATCATGGAAGCAAATGAGACCCTGATCCATCATCAAGCCTCGCCCTTCACGGTTTCCAGTGAAGTGGTTTTCGAATCTGTCCTGCCATCGTTCCTCGAGCCATGACTTCATTTGCTAAATCGAGTTCTTTTTGAAGTTCAGGCCAAGAGCTTTCCTGAAGGTAGCCAAACTCACGTAAAACCGATTTCATGCTTCGTGTGTGCATTGGGAGTGGATTGAGGGCCATGACGGGGCGGTCGATGGTCTCTTGCCCTAAGGCATAATACCAAAGTGCAAAATCCAACTCGCCACGAATCAGCTGAACCCAAGAGCGCTCATATCGATCAGCAAACGCGTTGAATCGGGCGGTTCGATCAGGAGTCATAAAAAACCAAGATTCTGTTAGTTCAATGGTTTCAATCGGAGCTTGCTGAGGGTCCGGATGCTTACAAAGATGGAGTCGATTTCTGACTGGAGTGGGCTTGATTTGAGTCACAACAACACATTGAATTGCCTTGAGTTTGAGGGTGAGATGAAGCTCTTGTTGGTGAAAGTTCGTGACCACGACGGATTGGTTTTGATTTCTTTTTCTTAGATTCGATTCTTCATAACGAGCTATGTAATACTCCCAGCCGCCACCCGCACTTAAGATAACGCCTCTTCCAAAAACATGGCCCGTAATGGCATCCCAATGAGAACCAAGCCGGACTAGGTGAAGTCGGTCTCCTTCTTGAGTGATTTGAGATCTTGCATGTTCAAGCATTCGTGCGGCTCTTAATTGTCCTGTGTCATGGCGAGCGTCCACTCCTAAGACTTCGGGTTCATCCATAATATGTAAAACACGTTGAAGCTTAAAATATTCCAATGGAGACTGCTGACAGCGATGCTGTTGTACTTGGTCAAGCCAAGGTTCAATACGGTCAGTTTCCGTTCTTGAAACAGCACCCGATAAGTTACAAAAATTTCGTAGGACTTCTTTACCGAGTCTCAGAGGTTGGTCAACAAATTGATTTAAAATTCGATGATTTTCATCTTCATAAAATCTTCCGTTAAGTGTTCGAATGTCCTCGTACTGCTGCTCAGTGGGAGCTGGAATGCCACTAACGGATTGAAAAATATCGAGTGACGTCGTCTCTGAATCAAAGGTTTGTTTGAGGTAACTCACCTCTCCTTCAGTAATGAGTTCATCTAGGCTGAGTCTGGCATTTTGAAACTCAGTTTCAACTTCAGTCACATCCTTGTCTACCTGATGAAATGCTGTGTGCATCGAAGGATCTAGAGGATAAAATGGAGTTGCCACTTGGAGTGGCTTTACTGATGACAGTCCGTTCAGAGGTGTCAATTCAACAACAACAAGGCATCGAGTAGCAACATGATGGTAGTTTCGTTCGCTGAATGGAAAGATCACATCATCAAGAGTAATAAATCCATCTTGTGCCGAGACTTGATCCGTGAAAGAGCCAAGGTACTGGTAGTGTTCAAGAAGTTGTTGGGTTGTTCCCGTTAAGCGTTCAGTTGAGGTACGAGGCTCGTTTCCGTTAATGCCTTGTTTACGTCCAAGTACCACCATTTTTACTTGGTAAGGACCCGAGTAGACAGGGGTCTCAATGATGGATTGGTTTTTTTGATAAATTAAACGAGGTTGGAATTGCATCCAATAGCGTCTGAACTGAATCATTTCCATCTCTTGAGTCACTCGAAAGCGATTCGCTCCGAGGTAACCGTAACGCACTTGATGCATGCTGAGTTTTGGACTCTGATCAAACTCAGTCGACTTATTTGGGTTGGTTTCTCGAAGATCGCCATAATTGTAGTGAAAAAGTTGATCGTCCCAGGGAATCAGCTGAGCCTCTAATTTTTTTTCAATATTCAGGTACGGAGACTGAAGAGAGCGGATCGTGACCCATTGTTCGGCTAAAATTCGTGGGCTTGAAAACGGGTCAAACGATAGCTTGAAAGGCCCTGCTTTGATTCGATTAGTTGCATAGGCGACTGCTTGATCTTTTTGGCCCAAAAACTCAATTTCAAATTCATGATCTGATGAGGTTTTTGTATGATCTGAAATCAAGCTATCTTCGATTTGGGCTTCGATAAAAACTTCATATTCATTAGGCCATTCAGTGTTTTCAGCTTTCGAAAGGGCCCTTCCTCTGGAGAGCCGAAGGTCAAGAATTCGAAATCCGTGATGAGGTCCTCCTATTTTGAGAGCTTCATTGAGTGATGAAGGAAGTGTTTCTTTGCCTTCTAAGCGAAGCCATTGATTATGATACGATTCAAACGATGGAAGTCGTCTCAGTGCATCTCCTTGAATCGAACCAGGAAGGCCAAGAGAAATAGGCACACTTCCGTAAAGTGCTTCAAATTGATTGAGTTTTTGCTTAGGCTCAATTTGATATAAAATTTCTAAAGACGATTGATCACTTGGAAGTTTTCCTTTGAGCTTAAATTCAAATTCTGTGTTGAGTCGTTGATTGACAAGATGAGTTTCCAATTGAGTTTCGGAGAGAAACCAAAGCTTTGCTTCGGGGGTATTTTCTCTTTCGACTAAAATCAAATTCAGGATATAATTTCCAGGTAGGAGTTGATGTTGCCGAAGGCTCGTGAGCTCAATTTCTAAAATCCCTTTGATTTGAGAGAGGGCATCGACGCCACCTTGATGGGTGATTTGAGTGAAATGGCCTTTAAAAGAAGATTCAATGAGGGGCTTTACGGTTGCCACATCGGAGAGAGGCGAGCCTGATGAAGCTGCGGAGGTAGACTGTTGGTTGGTTGGGGGTCCCCATTGTGCTTCGTAAGCATTAAATTCTTGAGTGGACTTAAATCGCTGGAATGCCCCCGTAGAACCAGCGTTAGCCCGAAGAACGACCGGAGTTTTGCCAAAAAGAGGTTGGTAGATTTTAAAATCATTTTTAGGGTAAATCTCAAAAGCTATTTCAAGCGTCGATTGTTCATCAGGATAGTTTCCCGGTTGAATTTTAAACTCAAACGGCTCGTTCACACGTTCATCGATCATTTCTGCTGAAAGAGTGGTTTGGGCAATAGGCCATTTTCTTGAACGACCTTCGGCTTTAAGTTCCACTTCGATCAGTGTGAGTTTGATTTCAAAGTTCTTGGGAGTCTTTTGCTCGTTTAATGCTTCAAATTCAAAATCAGTGTACCCCAAAACTTGAGTGCCTTCTCCAGCATCACCGAAACTGTAGGTATGGATTTCAGTGAAATGAATAGGAGCATTTTTAAGACTGAGAGGACTTGGGGCAGAATAAGGGTTTTGTGCAGAGGATTCTGGAGCATCCCCTTCTGGGATGCAGCTCGTTAATAAGAAAGCAAAAAGCAAAAGCATCCCTTGGCCTTTAATCCACTCATGGTTTAAACCAAAAGGAGCCCTCTTTGATAAAATCAGGCGCTGCATTCTAAAAATGGAAGTGTCCCCCAACTGAATAAGTTTTTTTTCGTGTTGTTTCTCTCATGATCTCTATTTCCCATAATGTTCGATCATTTTTCTAAGTCGCTTAAGCCTCATTACGCGACGTTGTTCTATCCTCAGCAAAAGGAGCAACTTTTAGAGGTCATTTCACCATTTGACGCACTTTCAGCGAGTCAAGCGGGGGCGTTTTCTAGAAAGACCCAAAGATTTTTCCTTGCCGTTAACCGATGGATTAACCTTCTTTTGTTAGCCTAAAATTAAGAAGGAGCACCTTTTTTAATTTTTCGAACTATTTAAATCAGATTTAAATGAAACTGGTTGTTAAAGGGTTGGTGGGTGCAATTGGGCTTTGCAGCAATTCGTTCGAAAGGCGACGATCTTTTGAAATGATTCGGGTTTAGGTTACCGGGGAACATGAGAGAGATAAAATCATTTGATCAAGCGCGTAAAGTTTAGTATGACCTAAGAATCCGGAGGGAATCTTTACAGACGGTCGATCTAGAGCGTCTTGGTGATGACGTTCGTCAGTGACGAGTCAGCAAGAGCGTTAGAGATCCCTGGAAAAATAAGGGTTTCTAGGAATGCGGCGTAGGAAAAGTGGGAAAGAAAAGCTTGAAAAATAAGTAGTAAAAAAGCGAATTAGGTAAAAAGCGAAAGTAGAACGATCAAGTTAGCTTGGTGAATGGTCGCGTGCTAGCGCGGGTGTGAAAAGAGACTTGATAGGACAGGATAAAGAACAGAATAAAGTTGCGAATTTGACCATGAGTGTTTAAGTCGTAACAAAAAAAACAAGTGAATTAAAAAAATAGGTGCTTCTAAAATAATTTTATGACAAAGAAAACCGAGAGAAACCGAAAGATGATGATGGGAGATCAAACTATGAAAACCTTTGTTTACAGTTTAGCAGTGATCGGACTATTTGGAGCGGCAGATGCCTCTGCGCAAAGAATGGGTCGATCCATTGAAGACACAACGATCCAAGCCCGTGGCGAAAGAGGCCGTCGGAGTATGGAAGCAAACTGACGCCGAGAGAGAGAACCTGTGACCGGTCGGCTTGGAAACGGTGGCTCTGTGGATTACGCGAGTCAGGCTACGAGAGAAATTTATGATGTTGTTCGAAGACGTCTTGGCCGTGAAGGGGAGCTTCGACTTGAAGACATTCAAACAGCCGTGAATGATGCCAAAGTACAAATCATCAACAAGGACGGAGAAGCAGGACAAAAAGGATTTGTGGCTCTGTTGACTTCTGCGATTGGAAAGTCTGCAGTCAGTCAGTCAACTGCAGCGAGACATACGAATTTAACATTAGCTCAATCTTACATTGCTTTTTTAGTAGCGGCAGCGAAAGATGGCCGATTGAGATTTGAAGATGGCGAGATGCTAGTGCCAAGTGTGCTTGACGTATTGAGCGTGCAATCATGGCCAGCACGTGCACAGCGACTCTTTGCTCGTATCGCTGAAACCGCTGCTCGAGAGCTTTCTCGGAATCCGCAGATCAGTGCTGCTGAAGCTTGGAAACGAGCAGTAGCGCAAATTGATCGTGAGAATCCTGGGTTTGCAGCTGATTATAAAGAACATTGTGCTAAACCAGGGGGATTCGTATCGTAAGGACCCGCTTTTTTAGCTTTATGCTGAGAAAAGTGGCACGTCTTTATCGAACGTTTCTTCTCACACCCGTAGTATTTATTTGTCTGGGTATAGGTGCAGGTGAAGGGGTTTTTAAAACTCTTTCGCCTGTTTCTATTTTTACCCTCACTCAACTTGCTCACGCACAAGGTGGCGACGAAGGAGCAAACGGGGGTAGTGGGGAATCTGGGAAACGACGTGAACGCCCGTCTGTTCGAGGTGGATTGG